>JAFSQZ010000150.1 GCA_017446355.1 Neisseriaceae bacterium | reverse complement strand
TACTACCCTTATTGTAGTCAGTGTCCCTATATTATGATTTTCCATATTCTAGCATTTTTACTATTGTTTTTTCGTTCAATTTTATTCGTTAATTTTAACGATAAACACGGCGTACAAAAACAAAATAAGCAGTTATTTAAATACAGCCAAATAAATATTCTTCACATCAAAAAAACTTAATGCACACACACATTTCTTTTACCTGCCTGAAATATAATACTTGACTAAAAAACTCGGTTATTAGACAATCGCGCACTTACTCATAAACTTGAACACAAACATTATGCGTCTGACCACTAAAGGGCGTTTTGCTGTTACCGCGATGGTTGATTTAGCACAAAACAGCACCCATAACGCAGTTAAATTAAATGCCATCAGCGAACGCCAACAAATTTCTCTGTTTTATTTAGAACAACTTTTTAGCAAACTGCGCAAAGCAGGTTTAGTAGACAGCGTACGCGGACCTGGTGGCGGTTATGTGTTAAAACACGCGCCTGAACACATCAATGTTGTCCAAATTATTGAAGCAGTGGAAGATAAATTGGACGCAACTTTATGCAGTGGAAAAGCAAACTGTCAAAGTGGTGAATCTTGCTTAACCCACGATTTATGGCACAATCTTAATCACACCATTCATCATTATTTGAGCAGCGTTACTCTTTTGAATTTATTACAAAAAAAGCTGCCTGAACACACAATGACTTTTCATAAAACACACCAAACCAAGGAACACTTATGAATAAACCCATTATTTATCTAGACTATGCTGCCACCACACCTGTGGACAAACGCGTGGCAGCAAAAATGATTCCTTATTTAAGCGAAATTTTTGGCAATCCTGCTTCCAATAGTCATGCTTACGGTTGGGACGCAGAAGAAGCCGTAGAAGAAGCGCGTCAACACATTGCTGATTTAATCAACGCTGATGCTAAAGAAATTGTGTTCACCAGTGGTGCAACCGAATCCGATAATCTTGCCATTAAAGGTGCCGCGCATTTTTACCAAACCAAAGGCAAGCATTTAATCACCGTCAAAACCGAACATAAAGCCGTTCTTGATACTATGCGTGAGTTGGAGCGACAAGGTTTTGAAGTAAGTTATCTAGATGTACAAGAAAATGGTTTATTGGATTTAGAAGTACTAAAAGCAGCTATTCGTCCTGATACCATTTTGGTTTCTGTGATGTGGGTAAACAATGAAATTGGTGTGATTCAAAACATTCCTGAAATTGGTAAAATTTGCCGCGAACACAAAATCATTTTTCATGTAGACGCCGCACAAGCAGCAGGCAAAACACCTATTGATGTTCAGGCAGCCAATGTGGATTTAATGAGTCTTTCTGCGCATAAAATTTACGGTCCCAAAGGCATTGGTGCTTTATATGTGCGCCGTAAACCACGTGTACGTTTAGAAACACAAATGCACGGTGGCGGACACGAACGCGGTTTTCGTTCTGGCACTTTGCCGACACATCAAATTGTCGGTATGGGTGAAGCATTCCGTTTGGCGCGTGAAGAATTGCAACAAGACATTGCACACGCTCAAAAATTACGCGACATTTTCCTAAAAGGCATTGAAGAGATTGAAGAAGTGTATATTAACGGTGATTTAACGCACCGCGTTGCCAATAATTTAAACATCAGTTTCAATTTTGTGGAAGGTGAAAGTTTGATTATGGCGGTTAAAGAACTGGCTGTTTCCAGCGGTTCTGCGTGTACTTCTGCCAGTTTAGAGCCTAGCTACGTTTTACGCGCACTCGGTCGCAACGATGAATTGGCACACAGTTCACTGCGCATCACGTTTGGACGTATGACCACCGAAGAGGATGTGCGTTTTGCTGCCGACTTAATCAAAAAACAAATCAGCAAACTGCGTGAAATGTCGCCTTTATGGGAAATGTTTCAAGACGGCATTGATTTAAGCACCGTAAAATGGGCAGAACACTGATTTTAAACATTATTTTAAAAACGATTAAATAACCAAAGGAACATACATCATGGCATACAGCGACAAAGTCATTGACCATTACGAAAATCCACGCAACGTTGGTTCATTCAACAAAGATGACCAAGATATTGGCACAGGTATGGTTGGCGCACCTGCTTGTGGCGATGTGATGAAACTACAAATTAAAGTAAACGAACAAGGCGTGATTGAAGATGCCAAATTTAAAACTTATGGTTGTGGTTCAGCGATTGCATCGTCTAGCTTAATTACCGAATGGGTAAAAGGCAAAAGTTTAGACGAAGCCTTATCCATTAAAAACAGCGAAATCGCCGAAGAATTAGAATTGCCACCTGTAAAAATTCACTGCTCTATTTTAGCGGAAGACGCTATCAAAGCAGCGGTTGCCGACTATAAAAAGAAACAAGGACAATAAACAGCAAAGGAAAAAATAATGATTACATTAACCGAAAATGCAGCAAAACATATTCAAACTTTTCTAGAAAAACGTGGCAAAGGTTTAGGCATTCGTTTAGGTGTAAAAACCAGCGGTTGCTCTGGTATGGCATACACAATGGAATTTGTGGACGAAGCCAACACCGAAGATTTAGTGTTTGAAGATTTAGGCGTGCGCGTATTTATTGACCCCAAAAGCCACGTTTATTTAGATGGCACACGAGTAGATTACACACGCGAAGGCTTGCAAGAAGGTTTTAAATTTGAAAATCCCAATGCCAAAGAAAGCTGTGGTTGTGGCGAAAGTTTCCACGTTTAAAAACGTTTACAACAAAAGCAGAAAATAAAGACGATTGGGCAATGCACAACACCGAAACAATGCCTGATTGGCGAGATATTGAACGTGATGATAAAAACAATGATTGCTTGATTTAATGATGGAAAACAAAAACACGCTAAAAAGGCGTGTTTTTTTGTTTTCAGGCTGCCTGAAAAATCGTGTTAATACTCTTGTTTTTTATTCAGGCAGCCTTATATGGGGAGCAATAAAACACTTGTTTGAAAGGAATTGATATGCGATACGATAAATTAACCACACAATTTCAAAATGCTTTACAAAATGCACAAAGTTTAGCGATAAATAATGACCATGCTTATATTGAGCCTGTTCACGTTTTTCAGGTTTTACTGGACGATGCACAAAATGGAATGGCTGCATTATTGGTGAGTGCTGGTGCTAATGTTGCGCAACTTAAACGCGATGTTCAGGCTGCCTTAAAAGCTTTACCAAAAGTTGCTGGAAATGGCGGTGAAATCAATATTAGTCGCGAGTTGAACAATATTTTGAATTTAACTGATAAATTGTCTTTGCAAAAAGGCGATGAGTTTATATCAACCGATTGGTTTTGGCTGGCTGCTTTGCAAGAAAAAAACAGTGCCGCAAAACTTTTGCAACAAGCTGGTGTGAGCGAAAAAACACTTTTAGCAGCAACCGAACAAATGCGAGGAGGAAAAACAGTGAACAATCCTAATGCAGAAGAACAACGAGATGCGTTGAAAAAATATACTTTAGATTTAACAGCGCGTGCGCGTGAAAATAAGCTTGACCCTGTGATTGGACGTGATGATGAAGTGCGTCGTGTGATTCAAGTATTGCAACGTCGCACCAAAAATAACCCTGTGTTAATTGGTGAACCTGGTGTGGGCAAAACTGCGATTGTAGAAGGTTTAGCACAACGCATTGTTAATGGCGAAGTTCCTGAAAGTTTGCGCGGTAAACGTTTGCTGGTATTGGATTTGGCTGCCTTAATTGCTGGGGCAAAATATCGTGGTGAATTTGAAGAACGTTTAAAAGCCGTTTTAAACGATTTGGCACAAGACGATGGACAAACTTTGATTTTTATTGATGAAATTCATACTTTGGTAGGTGCTGGTAAAACCGATGGGGCGATGGACGCAGGTAATATGTTGAAGCCTGCTTTGGCACGTGGTGAATTGCATTGTATTGGCGCAACAACATTAGACGAATATCGTCAATATATTGAAAAAGATGCTGCTTTGGAACGCCGTTTCCAAAAAGTAATGGTAGACGAACCCAGCGTGGAAGATACCATTGCTATTTTACGTGGCTTGCAAGAACGTTATGAAATTCACCACGGTGTAGACATCACTGACCCTGCAATTGTCGCAGCCGCAGAACTATCTCATCGTTATATTACCGATCGCTTTTTACCTGATAAAGCCATTGATTTGGTTGATGAAGCAGCCAGTCGCATCAAAATGGAATTGGATTCCAAACCAGAACAAATGGATAAACTGGATCGTCGTATCATTCAATTAAGAATGGAACGTATGCACGTTGAAAAAGAAAGTGATGACGCAAGCAAAAAACGTTTAGTGTTGATTGACGAAGAAATTGCGACATTACAAAAAGAATATGCGGATTTGGACAGTATTTGGAAAGCAGAAAAAGCGTCTTCGCAAGGCAGCGCGGACATTAAAAAACAAATTGAAGATGTGAAAAACCAAATTGAAAATGCCAAACGTGCTGGTGATTTTGCCAAAGCTTCTGAATTGGAATATGGCAAGCTGCCTGAATTAACGCAACAATTAACCGTTGCTGAACATCACAGCAGCGAACAAAATAAATTATTCCGCACCAAAGTCGGTGCAGATGAAATTGCTGAAATTGTGTCGCGTATGACAGGCATTCCTGTGTCCAAAATGATGGCAGGCGAACGTGAAAAATTATTACGTATGGAAGAAGTGTTGCATGAACGTGTGGTTGGACAAGACGAAGCTGTTCGCGCCGTTGCAGACGCGATTCGCCGTTCACGTTCAGGTTTAGCCGATGCCAATAAACCTTATGGCAGTTTCCTATTTTTAGGACCAACAGGCGTAGGTAAAACAGAATTATGCAAAACTTTGGCAGGCTTTTTGTTTGACAGTGAAGACCATCTGATTCGTATTGATATGTCTGAATATATGGAAAAACACAGCATCGCACGTTTAATCGGTGCGCCACCAGGATATGTAGGCTACGAAGAAGGCGGTTATCTCACAGAACAAGTGCGCCGCAAACCATATAGCGTAATTTTGTTAGATGAAGTAGAAAAAGCACACCCAGATGTCTTCAACATTTTGTTGCAAGTTTTAGACGACGGACGTTTAACAGACGGTCAAGGACGCACAGTAGATTTTAAAAATACGGTTATTGTAATGACTTCCAATATTGGTAGTCATCATATTCAAGAACTGGGCGACACGTCCGACTATTTAGCGGTAAAAAATGCCGTAATGGAAGACGTGAAAGCTTATTTCCGTCCTGAATTGATTAACCGTATTGATGAAATGGTGGTGTTTCATGGTTTAAATCAAGCCCATATTCGCAACATCGCCAATATTCAATTAGGCAGCCTGAAACACCGTTTAGCCACACAAAACTTACATCTAGAAATATCCGATGCAGCGTTGGATTTTATTGCGCTAGCTGGTTTTGATCCTGTATATGGCGCACGCCCACTCAAACGTGCCATTCAAGCAGAGATTGAAAATCCACTTGCTAAACAAATTTTAGCAGGACATTACGCGCCAGAAAGCACAATTAAAATTGACGCAAAAAATGATGTTTTAGTCTTTAACTAAAATAAAAACCTGTGTTCATCATCTTGGCAAAAAAACCGCTAAACATCATCACAATGTTTAGCGGTTTTTATTCTAGCTGAAAACTTTATAAAACTCATCATTCCAAATAAAGTCTTCTACATTTCCTGCGCAGCATCAATTAGTCAATCTCCTACCAAACCTAGATAAAGCTTTTCCCAAACCACCCCAAACACTCTTATCATCACGAACAATACCAATTGACTGCATTTCTTCAAAAGAAATTTCAAATTCTTCCCAGCCACACATATCATCAAAATCGCCATTAATCAGCTGGATTTCTTCAAAAACAATCTCTCCCATCATTTTTCCCTATATTTAAAAATTATATTTTATATTCAATAAATTAAGTTACAAGCACTTCGGCAACAGCCCATCATTATCACTTATTCTTAATTAAGCTTTTTTGATTTTTATCAAAAATATCACACAACACATACAAAAATAACATATTGAATATTAAGTAAAAATGACAGGATTTTATTAGACTAAAAAATTGCTAAACATTGCACCATTTTCGCAAAATTCTGAGTTACTGTTTTAGTGTGCCATCATTAAATCTAAACGCACATTCTTTCAAGAAAAGTGAAAAATATTTGCGATCTTTTTAAAAAGATAACAACCCTTATTTTTCAATAAAAGTTAACGTTTGCACACTGCCAAAAGCAAGCGTATAGCGTGCAACTTGTTGCCCACGCGGTTAATTTAGTACTGAACATATATAACAATAAAAAGTGAAATGTTTTCAATCTATTAAAAACGCGTGGGCAATAAGTACCCCCTTATGTTGGTTTTACGCCACGATTTTCAATATTTAATCTAATATTCCAATAATTACTAATTGGAATTTTTTATTTTCC
>JAFSQZ010000149.1 GCA_017446355.1 Neisseriaceae bacterium | reverse complement strand
TATAACGATACACACAAATACGGCACAGGCGAACCGACTTACGGCGGATACAGCACGCGTTATGTAGTCAAAGACGCTTTTGCGTGCAAAGTGCCTGAAAATTTGGACATTAAAGCCGTTGCTCCGCTTTTGTGTGCGGGCATTACCACTTATTCGCCCTTGCGTCATTGGAAAGTGGGCAAAGGTATGAAAGTGGCTGTGATTGGCTTGGGCGGTTTGGGTCATATGGCAATTAAATTTGCGGTAGCGATGGGTGCGGAAGTTTCGCTATTTACGCGTTCTTTGCATAAATTTGACGATGCCAAAAAATTAGGCGTGCATCACATTGTGTTATCCACCGATGACGCTCAAATGCAAGCGGCAAAAAATCAGTTTGAAGTCATTATTGACACCGTACCATACGCACACGATTTGCGTCCGTATATTCCTACGCTGTCGTTGGACGGCACGATTGTGCTGGTGGGCTTATTCGGCGGTGAAGTGGAAGCCAATACCGCTTCGATGTTCTTGGGACGGCGTTCGATTGCAGGCTCGTGCATTGGCGGTATTGCGGAAACGCAGGAAATGTTAGATTTCTGCGGCAAACACAATATTGTGCCTGATGTGGAAATGATTGATATGCAATACATCAATGAAGCGTATGAACGAATGCTGAAATCTGATGTGAAATATCGCTTTGTGATTGATATGCAGAGTTTGAAATAAATTGGAATGCGTGGGCAATAAATTGCTCACGCTATCTTTTTTCTTGGGTGTTGGACATATTTTTTGACTATTACGCCGTCTTTTGTTCTAAAAGCGTTGCCAAACCGTTTTCAAAACTGGCAACAGCCGTTAATATTTCGGCATACATCGTATCTTGCACTTTGTCTTATGAATTTAATTTAAGAATTTGTTTATATTCTTTGGCACTTTCACGAAAAATAGCCTGATAAATTTTATCGGTTGCATATTTTGATAAATAGCGTTCAATCGTACGAACATCAATATCCAAAATTTTCGGCATAAGTAACAAAAAAGGTGCTAAAAAACGCTGACACCTTATCATTATTGCTTTTTAGGAAAGTCAAATACTTTGAACACAAAAAATGCTTTTTTTGTGGCTCTAATCAGGTACAAAAGAATGGTAAAAAATTAGGCAAACAACGGTATAAATGCAACGATTGCACACGGCGTTTTGATGGCGGAGAACGCTTAAATTCAGCCCTTCTTTGGCGGTTATATTCAGAACAAAAACAGACTAAAACTGAACTTGCTGAACGTTTCAAATGCAGTCATAGCACAATCACTCGTTATCTAAAAAAACACATTAAAAACAATAACTTTCCTGAACCAAAAAATGTTATTTTGATTATGGATACGACATATTTTGGTCGAAAATATGGCGTAATGGCATTGTTTGATGCTCGCACCAAACAGACGCTTTCAGTTGATGAAGTGGCATATGAAACAAATGCACTTTATTTTGAAGCGGTAAATAAACTCAAAGAAAAAGTCGTTGAAATTCAAAGTATTACCTGTGATTTGCGTTAAGGATTGACGGATTTATTTCCCAATATTCCAGTTCAATTATGCCAATTTCATCAAATCAAAAACATTCGTAAATATATTTTTTACAAAGTAAAAAATCTTTTGCGCATGCAATGAGTAAAAGGATTGCGAAGCAATTAAGTTGAAGTTTCAACGAGCCAATAGGCGAAGTTAAATGGGCGGTTGGCAAACGCCGAGTATGGTGCAACGCTACGCTCATCTTGCTCCTTACCATTTGCACAAGCATTCTGCATTGCTAAACAATTTGCTTGAATAAAGCCTTACAGCCAAAAACGCCGCTGAAAGCATTGTCGTTATTGACTTTGGCACAACAAGGCACAAAGGGTGATGAGATTTTGCAACGCCGAAAAGAAAAAGCAGTGTAACCGACTGATTACACTGCTTTTAATTTGGCTCCCCGAGCTGGGCTCGAACCAGCGACCTGCGGATTAACAGTCCGTCGCTCTACCGACTGAGCTATCAGGGAATGAATTGCCCATTATACATTACTGAAAAAAGTTGTCAACATTTTTTATGTATTGCTTTTTGTTGTGTGTTTTATGGTGTGTTGATGTGGTATTTATATGAATTTCAGGCAGCCTGAAAAATATTTTAAGATAATCTTATGGCAACCCATATGAGGAATATGCCTAATAGTGCGTAGAAGATTCTTGCACCGTTTCTACCCAATAAATACACAAATAAACTGGCGCGTGCATTGGTATAAAACCAATTCCAGTTGAATATGGCAGAGGCGATACACATCACCCCTGCCAATATGATTAAAATGCTGTCCATATTTTATTTCAGGCAGCTGTAATTTTGTTAGGCACCTAAAAACCAGAATTTTGCCAACCAGCATACAGCGACAATCCAAACCATTACTGGTACTTCTTTTGCACGGTTGCATACTAATTTAATGACGGCATAACTGATAAAGCCCATAGCGATACCGTTGGCAATAGAGTAAGTGAATGGCATAAATGCAATGGTTAGGAATGCGGGGGCTGCTTCGGTCATATCTTTCCAGTCAATTTCAATGGCTGAACGCATCATTTGTACGCCGATATAAAGTAAAGCTGGGGCTGTGGCAAAACCAGGAACAGCTTTTGCCAATGGCGAAAACCATAAACAAGCTAACATTAATACGCCAACCGTAACAGCTGTTAAACCTGTTCTACCGCCAGCACTGACACCT
>JAFSQZ010000148.1 GCA_017446355.1 Neisseriaceae bacterium | reverse complement strand
GGCGCGTGTTTTAACACATAACCGCCACCAGGTCCGCGTACACTGTCTACTAAACCTGCTTTGCGCAGTTTGCTAAAAAGTTGTTCTAAATAAAACAGAGAAATTTGTTGGCGTTCGCTGATGGCATTTAATTTAACCGCGTTATTGGTGCTGTTTTGTTCTAAATCAACCATCGCGGTAACAGCAAAACGCCCTTTAGTGGTCAGACGCATAATGTTTGTGTTCAAGTTTATGAGTCAGTGCGCGATTGTCTAATAACCGAGTTTTTTAGTCAAGTATTATATTTTATGTTTTCAGGCTGCCTGAAAAAAGAAAGGTGTTTGTACTAACTTTTTTGGTATTGAAGAATGTTTAATCTTGTTGTCGTTTCAGCGTGTTTAAAAAGTCTTGCAGCATCGCGCGACCTTCTTCTTTGCTGATGATGGGTTTGCCACCTTTTCTGCCGAGAATTACAATATCGTCTTGTGGCATTTCGTCTATGAAACGACTGGGTTCGGGAAAGTGCCAAACACCTGCTTTTTTGCGTTTGATGCAGTGGGTGATGGTGAGTTCTTGTTTGGCGCGTGTGATGCCAACATACATTAGACGGCGTTCTTCTTCAACGTTGCCATTTTCTATGCTTTCGGCGTGCGGAAAAATGCCTTCTTCACAACCAACTAGGTAAACACAGGGGTATTCTAAACCTTTGGCTGCGTGTAGGGTGGAGAGTTTGACGGCATCAATTTCTTCTTCTTTGTTTTCTAAAAGCGTGATGAGTGTGATGGTTTGCGTGAGTTCATTTAGGCTTTTGTTTTTTTCTTCGCTTTTTTTGGCGTACCATTTTTGCAGTTCACAGACGTTTTTCCAGCGGTTTTCGGCAACGCGATTGTTTTCTTCTGAATTGAATAAGTGATTTTCATATTGAATGTCTTGTAAGAGTTGTTGGACAACTTCTCCTGCGTTGTTGGTTTCTGCTGCTTTGCTGGTTTTTTCAATAAAATCAATAAATTGGTATACAGCTTCGCGACTTTTGTTGCTTAATTGAGCAAGTGCGTCTGTGGTGCAGGCTGCCTGAAAAAGGCTGCATTGGTGATTTTTGGCGTATTGATTGAGTTTGCCGAGTGTTGTGTCGCCAATACCGCGTTTGGGTGTGGTGGCGGCGCGTAAAAAGGCGGGATCGTCATCGTTGTTGGCAATTAGGCGAAGATAGGACAAGATGTCTTTGATTTCGGCTTTGTCGTAAAAACTTTGTCCGCCCGATAGACGGTAGGGAATGTGTGCTTCGCGTAAGGCTTCTTCAAAAATCCGTGCTTGGTGGTTGCCACGATAGAGTACAGCAAAGTCGGTATAGGGTCTTTGTTGCGATGCGTTTAAATAGGCGATTTGTCTGGTAACGTATTTGGCTTCGTTTTCTTCGTTTTGACAGGCGATGACGCGTATTTTGTTGCCTTCGCCAAGTTGCGACCATAGACGTTTGGCAAAGAGTTTGTTGTTGTTGGCGATGACTTGGTTGGCGATGCGTAAGATGCGTGCGCTGGAACGGTAGTTTTGTTCTAATTTGATGATTTTGAGTTGTGGGTAGTCTTCTTGCAGACGGCGTAAGTTTTCCATATCGGCACCACGCCAAGCGTAAATGGATTGGTCATCATCGCCAACGGCGGTAAACATTCCTGCTAATCCTGTGATTAAGCGTAGTAGGGCGTATTGACAGGCATTGGTGTCTTGGCATTCGTCTACGAGTAAATAGCGTAAACGGTCTTGCCATTTGTAGCGTATTTGTTGGTGTTCGCGTAAAAGTAATACAGGCAGCCGAATTAAGTCATCAAAATCAACGGCTTGATAGTGTTCTAAACGTGTTTGATAGTTGGCGTATACTTGGGCGGCGTGGCGTTCCCAGTCGTTTTGTGCTTGGGCGAATACTTCATCTGGTTCACGTAAGTCGTTTTTCCATAAAGAAATTTGATGACGCATTTTGAAGACGATTTCTTTACCTGCGCTGCCTGAAAGTTCGGTAAAAATGGCGGCACAATCCGAAGCATCTAAAATGGAAAAATTTTTCTTATAACCTAAACTTTCCGCATCTTCACGTAGCATTCGCATACCTAATGAGTGGAATGTGGATACAATCAAACCGCGTGTTTGCGCTTTGCTTAAACGTTCACTGACGCGTTCTTGCATTTCTTTGGCGGCTTTGTTGGTAAATGTGATGGCGGCGATGTGATGAGGTTTGTAGCCCACATTTTGAATCATATAAGCAATTTTTTCGGTAATCACGCGCGTTTTGCCGCTGCCTGCACCTGCTAGTACAAATAAAGGTCCGCCTAAATATTCAACGGCTTGTTGTTGTTGTGGATTTAATTTCATTTCAGGCTGCCTTAAAGCATTTTTTTAAGACGATACAATGCTTCCAATGCTTGTTTGGGGGTGAGTTCGTCTGGATTTAGGGTTTGGAGTTCTTCAATAATGGGGCTGCCTGAAAGTAGGCTTTCTACTTCGGTTTCGGGTAAGGGTGCGAATAAATCCAGTTGACGTTCTGCTGCTTGGGTTTCCAGCAAGCCGAATTGTTTTTGTGCGGCTTTTAAGGCACGCGGTGGTAAGCCTGCGAGTTTGGCAACGGCAATGCCATAACTTTTTTCAGCGGCACCTTCTTGAACTTGGTGTAAGAAAACAATGTCTTTGCCTTGTTCTAATGCAGATAAATGATTATTGAAGGCTGCCTGAAAGTGTTCAGGCAGCTTGGTAAGTTCAAAGTAATGGGTGGCAAATAAAGTGAGTGATTGATTTTTGTTGATTAAATGTTCGGCAACAGCGTGCGCCAATGCTAAACCGTCAAAGGTGGACGTACCACGTCCGATTTCGTCCATCAATACTAAAGATTGTGCGCTGGCGTGGTGTAAAATGT
>JAFSQZ010000147.1 GCA_017446355.1 Neisseriaceae bacterium | reverse complement strand
TGGGACGATGGTGAAGGCGTTTCGCCTGAAAACCAATCAAAATTATTTGAACCTTTTTTTACCACGCAAAAACAATCTGATGGCACAGGTTTAGGATTGTATGTGGCACGAGAGCTGGCGCATGCCAATAAAGGTGATTTGCGCTATTTGGGCAAGGAAAAAGTTTTTGAATTGATTTTACCGAGGGTGGAAAATGACAAGTCTTAATTCTCCAGTTTTAGTTGTTGATGACGAAGCCGATATTCGTGATTTAATGGAAATGACCCTAATGAAAATGGGCTTGGACGTGGATTTGGCAGAAGGTGTTCAGGCAGCCAAAAAGAAATTAGGCAGCAATAAATATTCATTGGTGCTCACGGATATGCGTATGCCTGATGGTTCAGGTTTGGAAGTGGTGGAATACATTACCGAACATTGTCAAGATGTTCCTGTGGCGGTGATTACTGCGTTTGGTAATGCCGACCAAGCTGTTCAAGCCATGAAAATTGGCGCGTTTGATTATTTACAAAAACCAATTACGCTGGCACAGCTGCGCACTTTGGTGAAATCAGCAATTAAAGTGCAAGATGAAGAAAATAAACCCTTGCAACCTGCGTCAGCCAAAGTGAATAAATTCAGTGAAACAATGGATAATACAACGAAGCTGCCTGAAACTGATGAAGATGAAATAAAAGCCGTTAAAACCGTTAAAAATCAAGTGCAAAAAAGTGCGCCAAAAAACAAAGATGTTCCAACCACGCTGCCTGAACAAACAGAAAATGTTGATGTGGTGGCAAAAGACACTAAATCCAGTAAAACAAAATCCACTTTGAAAGTGGACAATGACTTGCCACGTTTAAAAGGTTCTTCACCACAAATTGAACAAGTACGCACCTTAATTCGTAAATTAGCCAATACGCAAGTGCCTGTTTATATTTCAGGGGAAAGCGGCACAGGTAAAGAACAGGCAGCACGCAGTATTCACGAATCTTCATCGCGAAAAGATGGTCCGTTTATTGCAGTGAACTGTGGTGCGATTCCTGAAAATTTAATGGAAAGTGAATTTTTTGGTTACAAAAAAGGCAGTTTCACAGGCGCAGACCAAGATCGTTTGGGCTTTTTCCAACACGCACACGGTGGCACATTATTTTTAGATGAAGTGGCGGATTTGCCATTGGCAATGCAAGTGAAATTATTGCGTGCCATTCAAGAAAAAGCGGTGCGCCGTATTGGCGATGCGCAAGAAGTGCATGTGGACGTGCGCATTATTTCGGCAACGCATAAAAATTTGGCAGAATTGGTAGACAAAGGCAGTTTCCGTCAAGACTTGTTTTATCGTTTAAATGTGGTCAGTCTTGCGATGCCTGCTTTGCGTGAAATGCGCGAAGATTTGGATAATTTTATTGCGTTTTTGTTGCGTAAATACAGCAATAATATCCGTATGACGGCATCAGCGCATAAAGAATTATTGCGTTATAACTATCCTGGTAATTTCCGTGAATTGGAAAATATTTTGGAACGTGCCGTCGCGTTGGCAAGCAACAATATTATTGATGTGGACGATTTGCAAATTCACTTTATGCAAGAAGCCATACAAGAAAATGAAAGTGATACGAGTTGGACAGATAATGCTAATGAAAGTTTCGGTGTATTGGAAAATTTCCAATTGGGTAAAACGCAATTGCAAGATTATCTTGATGATGTGGAACGCGAAATTTTGGAATATGCTTTACGCGTTAATCAAGGCAACCGCACGCAAGCAGCCAAAGCATTGGGCATTAGTTTCCGTTCAATACGCTACCGTTTGGATCGTTTAAATATTGTTTAATCAGAATTTTTATAAAATCCAAAACCTTTGCAGAACCTACGCTTGTCATTTGTTGTTGATGTTTTTTTCAAAATGACAAAGTTTTGCAAAGGTTTTGATTTATTCAAAAATAAGTAAAATTGCTACCAGTGCAATCAAAACAGCAGAAAATTTGCTGATGATGGAAAGTTTATCACTCATAAATTTGCGAAATGCCGCTCCACCTATGGCGTAAAGCATTAAAGAACAACATTCAATAACGGTCATTATGGTGATTAAAATAAACAATCTTGTGTTTAAAATATCTTGGTTATCTAAAAATTTAGGAAGCAATGCGCCGATAAAAATCCACGCTTTTGGGTTGGCCATTGTGCAGATAAAGCCTTGAATAAAAAGTTCTTTATTGTTTAAATGGGGTATGGTTTGCAGCGTTAAATTCGTTGAACTTTTATAAATTTTATAACTGGTATAAAGAAGATACGCACCGCCTAAAATTTTAATCAATATGGCAAATACTGGGATTTTTACGATTAACGCACCAATACCGACACCACAAATAAAAGACAACATCGCAAGCGATACCGTTAAACCTAAAATCGCAAACATTGCTTTTTTTAAACCAAAACTTAATCCAATACTCATCGCAAACATCATATTGATGCCAGGCAATATTGAAATCAGCGCATAAGTGGCGATAAATAGAAAATAATCCATACATACAAAAATTTTTAAAAAATCAATAAAGGACAATGGCTTTGTTTTTTAATACATTGATACTGTTGCATTTATCAAAAACAATTTTTCAGGCTGCCTGAAAATAATGTTTCAGGCAGCCTTTAATCGTTGATTTATTTTTTCCTTTTTCTCACCGCTTTTTTTACACTGGTTTTCGTGTTTTTGGTTTGTGTGTTGACTTGCCAAACTTTTCCTGATGCGGTTTTGATTTCATTGGGTGTGTCCGCTTTGATTTTAATGCTGACTTTTTTTGCTTTGCTTTGGGCGGTTGTTTGATGATGGGTTTGGGTTTGTGGTATTTGTTTTTTCAGGCTGCCTGAACGGTTTTGGCGATTGGGCGATGACACCAATACAAAATCAATATTGCTGGTTTCCAAGTCGGCGCGGACAACTTTAACTGTGATTTCATCACCAATACGATAAACAACACCACTGCGTTCGCCCACCATTGCCAATAATTCAGGTTGATAGTTGAAATAATCTTCACCCAAATCACTGATGTGAATCATACCTTCAATATGTAAATCGTTTAGGGTAACGAAAACGCCGAAATTGGTTAAATGACTGACTTTGCCTGTAAACAATTCGCCGACTTTATCGCGCATATAATAGGTTTTTAACCATTTTTCTACATCGCGACTGGCATCATCTGCGCGGCGTTCACAACTGGAACTGTGTACACCTAATGCTTGCCAATTGGTGTGGTATGTTTTTTGGTTTAACACAGCTTTGATGGCGCGATGAACCAATAAATCTGGATAACGGCGAATGGGCGAAGTGAAATGTGTGTAATGCTCGTATGCCAAACCAAAATGTCCTTCATTTTCAGGCGCGTACACGGCTGCCTGCATAGAACGTAACAACATCACTTGAATGATTTCACGGTCGGCGCGTTCGGATACTTGTTGCAACAATAATGCGTAATCTTTTGGCGTTGGCGCATCGCCACCTTCCAGTTTTAAACCTAAACGTCCTAATTGTTCGCGCAAAGTTGCTAAACGTTCAGTATTGGGACCACTATGATTACGGAAAAGAGTAGGGTGCTTGTTTTTCAGCAAGAAATCAGCCGCACAAACATTGGCAGCCAGCATACATTCTTCAATCAGTTTATGTGCATCGTTGCGAACAACGGGAATAATGCGTTCAATTTTGCCTTGTTCGTTAAACAGCATTTTGGTTTCCACTGTTTCAAAATCCATTGCGCCACGTTGTTGACGTTTTTTTGCCAAGATTTGATAAAGCCGATACAAAGTGTTCAGGCTGCCTGAATAAGCTTCTTCGCTAGGATTTTCCAACCATTTTGCCACTTGGGTATACGTTAATCGCGCACGGGATTTCATCACGGCGGGATAAAATTGATACGATTTAATATTGCCCGCATAAGTGATGACCATATCACACACCATACACAAACGTTCCACATCAGGATTAAGTGAGCAAATGCCATTAGATAATTTTTCAGGCAGCATTGGAATGACGCGGCGTGGGAAATAGACACTGGTGGCGCGTTCCATCGCATCTTCATCAATCGCACTATGAGGGGGAACGTAATGACTGACATCGGCAATCGCCACCAACAAGCGATAATTTCGCCCAACCTTTTGCGCCCACACAGCATCATCAAAATCGCGAGAATCTTCACCATCAATGGTAACCAACGGCAAATCGCGTAAATCCACGCGATTTTTTTTCTCACGTTCTTGCACAACATCAGGAATTTTTTCTGCTACTTTCAGGCAGCTTGCAGAAAATTGATGCGGCAAATGATGTTTACGCACAGCAATTTCAATTTCCATACCACTGTCTGCGTAATCACCCAAAATTTCCACAATTTTTGCCAAAGCAGGACGATGATTTTCAGGATAACGTTCAATTTGCGCCACAATCACCTGTCCTATTTTCGGCATCATAGTGCGCAAAGATTCAGGTTCCAGCACAATATTTTGGTGCAAGCGTTTATCTTCTGGTTCCAACATCGCCACGCCGTATTCCATATGAAAACGCCCCACCACTTGATTATGAGCGCGTTCAATAATATCCAGCACCTGACCTTCTCGGCGACCACGTCTATCCAATCCTTTAGGGCGCACCGTAACAATATCGCCATGCATCACGTTATACAGTTGGCGTTCGTACAACACCAAATTTTCGCCAGCATTCGGATTTAATGGTATCGCAAAACCAAAACCATCTTTATGACGTTCCACGCGACACTTGATAATATCCAATTTATCCGCCACGCAAATCAAACCACGACGGTTAATCAAAATCTGCCCATCACGCATCATCGCACGCAAACGGTGTCCAAAAAATTCCATTTCAGTGGTTTTAATAGATAATTTTTCTGATAACTGTTCCACACTTTGCGGAACACCAATATCTTCCAAAATCTGAATAATCCATTCGCGACTGGGTAAAGGAAAAACATATTTTTCTTGTTCACGCGCTAAATAAGGGTCTTGAAGGCGTAAACTAACGCGTTGCGACGAAGATTTTTTGCTTGCCATAATGCTGCCTTAACAATGAAATAATGATTACTTTACGACAAAGTGTACAAAAAAGCGATATGCTTGTTGTTTAACGATATTTTTTGATGTTTATTATTTCAACATATATAAAAAGAATTTGCAAAACCGAAATGGTTGAAAAAGGTTTTAACCTGTTGAGAGATTATGTTATAGAATAAATCTTACTTAAATCAGTTTGAAGCGATTATTAACGCTGCTTTTTGCGTCAATAAGCCAGTATTCTTGGTATCATTTCACTATTATCTTTCAAATACTGTAAATAATGCTAGGGATTTCTACACTTTACGGTATGATGGCAACATTTTTTATGAGTAAAAAAACAAAATGGCAAATCAACGTTTAATTTACGGTTTTCATGCGGTGAATGCACGGTTGTGGCAAAACCCTAAATCTTTAATGGAATTATACGTGCAAGAAGGCAAAAACGATGCACGCGTGCGCGAAGTTTTGGCAAAAGCGAATGAACAAAATATTCGTGTACATTTTGTAGACATTACGCGCTTAAACAATATGAGTCGCGGTGCGCGTCATCAAGGCGTATTGGGGTTTATTGATGCGTCTAAAAACCATATCCATTTGGAAGATGTGTTGGAACATTTAAACGAACCAGCATTTTTACTGGTGCTTGATGGCATTACTGACCCCCACAATTTAGGCGCGTGTTTACGTACTGCGGACGCAATGGGTGTACATGCCGTGATTGCGCCAAAAGATAAAAGCGTTGGTTTAAATGCCACAGTAAGCAAAGTCGCGTGTGGCGCAGCAGAAGTCGTGCCGTATATCACGGTAACCAATTTAGCACGCACGCTGCGTGAGTTGAAAGAGTACGGTATTTGGGTGGTTGGCACAGATATGAATGGCGACAGTCATTTATTTAGTTACGACGTTCCAAAAAACGTAGCGTGGGTAATGGGCAACGAAGGCGAAGGTATGCGCCGCCTGACGCGTGAATGTTGCGATGAATTGGTTTCTATTCCAATGTTTGGCACTGTGCAAAGTATGAATATTTCTGTATCCGCTGCTATGGTGATGGCAGAAACACGCCGACAAAGATTAAACATCAATTCCAATCATTTCCAATAATATAAACAGGAAATATCATTAAATCTAAAACCGTTGCGAAAGGTCTTAATGTTTTGGAAACCATTTCTTTTGCTTTGTTTTTAGATTTAAGATGAACATTGATATTGGTTTTAATGGCATATTGGTTTTCAACTTCAAAAGTTTTTTTGTAAATCTTCATTTCATTTGCACTGCCACCACAGAAAGATTGAGTAAAATCATTTATTTTTAAATAAAAGCATTTTTGAAATTGAGCCACGCCATTTAAACCGATAACAATATCTACATTATCAGTTAATACGGTATATCTTTCTGATTTATTTGGAATTTGAGAAATGGTATTACTTAAAGCATTTGTAGGCTGATAAACATATTTCTCTCCAATAACGATAAATTCATTTGCATCTTTAAATTTAAGTTTATTATCTTTGAATTTACCAATAGCGATAATTTTATCGGTATCAAAATCAATTAAATCATCTTTGCCAATATCTTCCACAAAACTGGTTGCACAACTACAAAGCATAAGAAAACATAATGAAAGAATAAAATGCTTCATAAAAATCTCTAATCTTAAAGGCGTTAAGTTGTAGTGCATTATAACAACATAACGAAATAACGAATATTTTTTCAGGCAGCGTGTGCGTGTTTTAAAAAGTTATTTTCAACAATGGCATATATTTTGCTTACAATTTTAGTTGGTATAAAATTCAGGTAGCCTGAAAATGGTTCTAATTTATACTTTTTAATCAATCGCTAAAAATTAAGTTAAGGTTAAGTTTGTATGAACTTAACTTAATTTTTGGTTTTCCTAAATTCGCATTCAAGAAAGGCAAAAAATGAAAAAATATTTAGCAGAAATGTTCGGTACAATGGTGCTGGTGTTAATGGGTTGTGGTGTTGCGGTAAGTTTAGGTTGCGACCCTGTTAACAATGTTTCATCAGTTGTAGGTACTTCATTGGCTTTTGGTTTGGCTGTGGTGGCAATGGCATACACCATCGGTGGTATTTCAGGCTGCCATATTAACCCAGCCATTACTTTGGGCGTGATGTTAAGCGGTAGAATGAATTCTAAAGATGCCATTATGTATATGGTTTTCCAAGTCATTGGTGCCATTATTGGTTCTTTATTGTTGTTTGTTTTAACTTCTAATGTTGACGGCTTATCAGGTACTGGCGCAAATGATTTGCAACAAGGTGTTTCTGTAATGGGCGGTCTAATCGCAGAAATTATTTTCACCTTTGTTTTTGTATTGGTTGTTTTGGGTACAACTTCTCGCACCAATGGTGCCACCAATAATTTAGCAGGTTTAGCCATTGGTTTAAGCTTGGTTTTGGTGCATTTGGTATGTATTCGCTACACTGGTACTTCTGTTAACCCTGCTCGTTCATTTGCACCTGCATTTTTTCAAGGTGGCTCTGCATTAGCTAATTTATGGATTTTTATCGCAGGACCATTTGCAGGTGCCGCTTTGGCAGCTTTCGCTTGGAAAATGATTGACCCATCAGAAAATTGATGGTTTTTTGATTTAAAAAAGCCACATTCCATTAAAATGTGGCTTTTTTGTATTTCAAAACGTTTGCAAAACTTGTTATTCTAAAAATACAGTGCAAAAAAAAAATTCACATTCAATAAACAAAGAATATGGTTATCAAACAATTTAATGCCCAATATTAACGTGTTGAAAGAAACATTTTTAGCACACTTAATCTTTAAAAAAATTTTTTGAATAAGGCGGAAAATGGTACACTTAAAACTTAAAATCCACCTTATTTATCAGATAAAGTGTGGCAAAATGTATGCTAAAAAGGCGTGTTTTTTGCCTTTTGCTAACCAGTACAGTTATTATCTTGTATAATTTCGTAAATTTTTTTGTATTTATTTTAAGTTTTTTCAAATATGTTGTTTTATGAGTGTAGGTTTATTGCGCGTTTTGGCACAACAAAAGCTAATCAGTAAAGAACAATTTGAATCCTATGAAGCTGCTGCAAACAGTGAAAACGGTAAAGATGTGATTAGCTCAGTTATCGGTGATAAAATCATTGATGCAATGGGGTTAGCAGAGCTCTTTTCAAACTTATTTGGTTATCCCATATTTGATTTGACTTATTATCCACAAGGCAAAGTAGTCAACGACGTTTTATCCGAAGCGCAAATGTTAGAATTGCGCTGCGTGCCTTTGTTTAAACGCGGTAATAAAATCTTTTTAGCCACGTCGGACCCCACTCAACTACAACAATATCAAAAAGCCGTTTTCCATACTGGTTTATCTGTTGAACCCATTATTGTCTGTCATGACCAATTGGTTCGCGTGTTGGAGTTTTTCGGTTCAAACAACAGTACCTTACTTCAAGAAATGGTTGAAGACTCTAGTTTGCAAGAGTCTCAAGCACAACATATGATTGTGGACGGTGAAGAAGAGGAAGACGGTCCTGTTGCACGCTTTATTCAAAAGATTTTGTACGATGCTTTAAAGGCAGGAGCTTCCGATATTCACTTTGAGTTCTATGAATTCATTGCACGTGTGCGCTATCGCGTGGACGGTGTTTTGCGTGAAGTGGTGCAACCACCACTACAATTGCGTTCACAATTGGCATCGCGTATTAAAGTGATGGCAAAATTGGATATTTCTGAAAAACGTGTGCCACAAGATGGTCGCATACAATTACAATTCTCTAAAAACACCAAAGCAATTGACTTCCGTGTCAGCACTATGCCTTGCTTGTTTGGTGAAAAAGTCGTAATGCGTATTTTGAATTCAGATGCAGCCAGTCTGAATATTGATCAACTTGGTTTTGAACCTTTCCAAAAAGAATTGATATTAGAAGCCATTCATCGTCCATATGGTATGGTTTTGGTAACAGGTCCAACAGGTTCAGGTAAAACCGTTTCGCTTTATACCTGCCTGAATATTTTGAACAAAGATGATGTCAATATTTCCACAGCAGAGGACCCAGCAGAGATTAACTTGCCAGGTATTAACCAAGTTAACGTTAATGAAAAACAAGGTCTAACCTTTGAATCGGCATTAAAAGCTTTCTTGCGTCAAGACCCTGACATTATTATGATTGGTGAGATTCGTGATTTAGGGACAGCCGATATCGCTATTAAGGCAGCACAAACGGGGCATATGGTGTTCTCAACCTTGCACACCAATAATGCACCAGCTACTTTATCACGTATGTTAAACATGGGCGTAGCACCATTTAATATTGCCAGTTCAGTTAACTTAATTATGGCGCAACGTTTGGCACGTCGTCTCTGTCCTGCCTGTAAAGCACCTATGGATAGACCACCTGAAAGCGCATTATTGCAAGCAGGATTTAGACCAGAGGATTTGAAAGAAGATTGGGTGATGTATCGTCCTGTTGGCTGCGATGCGTGTCGTGGCAAAGGTTATAAAGGGCGTGCAGGTTTATATGAAGTAATGCCCATTACCGAAAAAATGAAGAGCGTGATTATGAGTGGTGGTACAGAAGTGGATATTGCCAATATGGCTCGTGAAGATGGTTTGGTAGATTTGCGCCGTGCAGGATTGTTGAAAGTAATGCAAGGCATCACTTCTCTTGAGGAAGTGTTGGCAATTACCAATGAATAATGGTGAAACAATAAGGAAGAAATCATGGCAAAAGCTGAAAATCAATCAAATTGGCTGGAAACACTTTTAGATAACAAAAAACGTTTTCAATTTGAAGGTAAAAGCCTTCAAAATGACACCATTATTCGTGGTGAAGTGGAAGCGAAGAGTGAAGCAGAAGCACGTGAGAAATTAGCGCGTCGTCAGATTCGTGTGTCGCAAATCACCAAAATGAAAAAGCGTAAATCCAAAAAGATTACTCAAGGTGATATCGCGGTGTTTACACGTCAGCTTTCAACGATGATGAAAGCAGGTTTGCCTTTGATGCAGGCTTTTGATATTGTTGCCAAAGGTCATGATAATGCATCTATGACAAAAATGTTGATGGTTGTGAGAAATGATGTGGAACAAGGTAATTCTTTAGCAAGTGCCTTTGCCAAACACCCTAAATATTTTGACAGTTTCTATGTTAACTTGGTAGATGCAGGTGAAACAGGTGGTGTATTGGAAACATTATTGGATAAATTGGCAACGTATAAAGAAAAAACCGAATCCATCAAGAAAAAAGTAAAAAGTGCATTAACTTATCCAGCTTCTATCGTTGTTGTCGCAATTGTTTTGATTTTGATAATGATGATGTATGTACTGCCTGAATTTGGTAAAATTTATGAAGGTATGGGCGCAGAATTGCCAGCCTTAACGCAGTTTATGATGGATGCATCGGATTTCTTTGTGTCGTTTGGTTGGATTGTGATTATTTTTCTTGTGGGTGGTCTTATTGGTTTTATTCAATGGCATAAACGTTCTCGTAGTTTGCAAAGACGAGTTGATGCTTGGTTATTAGAATTGCCTATTTTTGGTCCAATTGTACGCAAGGCGACTATTGCACGCTGGTCGCGTACAACAGCAACCTTGTTTGCTGCTGGTGTGCCTATGGTGGAAACTTTGGATTCGGTTGCAGGTGCATCTGGTAATATTATTTATGAAGAAGCCACTCATGAAATTCGCTCAAAAGTTAATCAAGGTATCTCTTTAACTTCTGGTATGCAGGCGACAAATTTATTCCCTAATATGGTATTGCAAATGGCCTCTATTGGTGAAGAATCAGGTTCGCTTGATGATATGTTAAACAAAACTGCTGAATTTTATGAAGAAGAAGTGGATATGGCAGTGGCATCCCTATCTTCCTTGATGGAACCAATTATTATGGTGGTATTAGGCAGTATTGTAGGCGTGATTTTGGTTGCCATGTACTTACCATTGTTCAATATTGGTAACGTAATGTAGTAGGAAAATGGTTTTGCAAAACGAATTGATGATAGACACTTGGCTAACAGTTTCATTGGCGGTGCTTTTTGGGTTGTTGATTGGTAGTTTTTTGAACGTAGTGATTTATCGTTTACCCATTATTTTGAACCGCCAATGGACAAATGAGGCGAAAGCATATCTAAATTTACCAACAGAAACACTTGATAGATTTGATTTAATGTATCCGCCTTCACGTTGTGGACATTGTGGTTCGGCTATTCGTCCTTGGCAAAATATTCCTTTAATCAGTTGGCTTTATCTGCGTGGTCGTTGTGCAAATTGTCGGACAAGTATCAGCATTCGTTATCCTTTGGTGGAATTGCTCACAGGCGTTTTATTTGGTCTGATGGCGTGGCAATATGGCAATACTTTGGTTACGCTTGGAGCTTGTGTTTTCACTGCGTTTGTGGTGGCATTGACGTTTATTGATGCAGATGAGCAGATACTGCCTGATGAATTGACTTTACCTTTGATTTGGCTTGGACTTTTATTCAATCTCATCACTGGTTTTATTCCGTTAAAAAGTGCTGTTCTCGGCGCAATCGTTGGCTATTTAAGCCTATGGTC
Source organism: Neisseriaceae bacterium (assembly GCA_017446355.1). Classification (GTDB taxonomy): domain Bacteria; phylum Pseudomonadota; class Gammaproteobacteria; order Burkholderiales; family Neisseriaceae; genus RGIG3394. The sequence continues at coordinate 684 of JAFSQZ010000147.1, read as the reverse complement.
GCTTTACCATATATTCAAATGGATAACGGGTAAAGAAGGTATGGGGTATGGCGACTTTAAAATGCTGTCTGCAATTGGTGCTTGGCTTGGGTTAACAGTTTTACCAATAGTTGTATTTATTGCGGCTTTGATTGGTTTGGTTGTTGCACTTATCAGACAAGTACGTAAAAGCCAACCGATGGCATTTGGACCTTGTTTAGCAATAGCTGCTTGGTTAATATTTTTGTTTTATGCAAACGTGGGGACGTTAATTCGTTGGTGGTTTGCGCTATCAGGTGTGTAATAAGGAATATAAATGACAGCGTGGGTGGGATTAACAGGAGGTATTGGCAGCGGCAAAAGTCAGGTCGCTGCTTATTTTTCTCTTTTGAATATTCCTATTATTGATGCCGATAAAGTCAATAGCCAGTTAATTAACACTCCAAATCATATTGTATTACAAACGATTGAAAAAACGTTTGGGCAACAATCCATCAATGATTTAGGCTGCCTGAATCGTGATTATGTACGTCAATTAGTCTTTCAAAATCCGCACGCCAAGCAACAACTGGAACACATTTTATATCCATTTATTTTTACAGAAATTCAGCATCAGCAACAACGACAGCACAGTGTTTACGGTGTGGTTGAATTGCCTACATTACGTCAAGATTCACCTTTTTTATCATTGATTAATCGTATTTT
>JAFSQZ010000016.1 GCA_017446355.1 Neisseriaceae bacterium | reverse complement strand
TGTTACCGCGTGTGAACGTTTTTTAGCGAAATGTCCACAGTTTTCAGGCAGCCTAGCGATGTTGATTACTTCAGACGAAGAAGGCGATGCCAAAGATGGTACCACCAAAGTAGTAGACGTTTTAAAAGCGCGTGGTGAAATGATTGATTATTGTTTGGTTGGTGAACCGACTGCTGTTCATCAATTAGGCGATACCTTAAAAAACGGACGACGCGGTTCGCTTTCAGGCAGCTTAACCGTGCAAGGTAAACAAGGACATATTGCCTATCCACATTTAGCGAATAACCCAATTCACGCCGTTGCGTCTGCATTGGCAGAACTGACGCAAATTCAATGGGACAATGGCAATGCTTATTTTCCGCCCACCAGTTTTCAAATTTCCAATATCAATGGTGGCACAGGCGCAACCAACGTTATTCCTGCGAATGTAAACATTCAATTTAACTTCCGTTTTAGCACAGAACAAACCGAAAGCAGCCTGAAAACACGTGTACACGAAATTTTGGATAAACACGGTTTTGCGTATGAACTCAAATGGTCGTTGTCTGGTCATCCTTTTTTAACCGAAGCAGGCACGCTTACCAATGCTGCGCAACAAGCAATCAGTGAAATTTGTGGTGTACAAGCCCAATTGTCAACCACAGGTGGTACATCTGACGGACGTTTTATTAAAGCCATTGCACGCGAATTGATTGAATTAGGTTTTGTGAATGCCACCATTCACCAAGTAAACGAGCATATTGCCGTAGACGACATTGACAAATTATCGCAAGTCTACGAACGCATTATGCAGCAATTATTAAACTGATTTCAAACGCTGCCTGAAACATTATTTTCAGGCAGCATATTTAATAAATGATAGATTCACTATGATTATTCACCCAAATTTTGACCCTGTTGCCATACACCTATTTGGTTCGCTAGCCATTCGCTGGTATGCATTAAGTTACATTGTTGGTTTTATGTTATTTATATGGCTTGGTCGCCGCCGCATTCGTCAACAAAACAGCGTTTTCACGCAACAATCACTGGACGACTTTCTCACTTGGGGCATATTAGGCGTTATTTTTGGTGGACGACTGGGATACGTATTGTTTTACAACGCAGGCGCATACTTGGCAAATCCTATGGATATTTTCAAAGTATGGGAAGGCGGAATGTCGTTTCACGGTGGTTTTTTAGGCGTATTATTCGTCAGCTTTTTATTTGCCAAAAAACACAAACTTCCCTTTTTAAAACTCACCGACAGCGTTGTGCCACTCGTTCCACTAGGATTAGCATCAGGACGCATTGGCAACTTTATCAACGGCGAATTATGGGGACGCATCACGCAGCCTGAACACTTTTGGGCAATGGGTTTCCCGCAAGCGCATTATATTGACCAAACCATTGCCAATACCAACATACAATACGCAAAATGGTTTACCCAATTTGGCGCATTGCCACGCCACCCATCGCAACTTTATCAATGCGCATTAGAAGGCATCAGCTTATTTCTTATCGTATGGTTTTTTTCCAAAAAACCGCGTCCCACAGGACAAATCACCAGCCTATTTTTAGCGGGCTACGGTTTTTTCCGTTTCATTGTAGAATTTGCGCGAGAACCCGATAGTCAACTGGGTTTGCTCAATCTCGGTTTATCTATGGGACAATGGCTTAGTCTACCAATGATGATTTTAGGCGTGATTGGTTTTATTTATTTTGGTAAACAACATTCCCATTCAGGCAGCTAAATTCAGTTATTCAATAACGCATTTGGTATTCAGACAAAATAAAATTAACATATTGAATTGAAAAAGAAAATTTTGGAAAATTTGATGATTGATGTGTTTTGTCAGGTTACATTTTATAATATCTACTTTTATTTAGGACGCAATTATGGCTAACGCAACGCAACGCAACGCAACGCAAATTATACCAAAAATTTAATCCATTCTCCATTAAACAAGGAGGGTAAGTGATGACTGAACTTACTCGTGAAACCTTGTTTAATCACTCTATGCAGCCTGAAAATGAACGGCTGGCACTCTTAAAACAACATTTTCCCAACTGTTTTGACAAACACGGTGCGTTTTTGCCTGACAAAATGGCAGAAATTCTGCATTCAGACGGTATTTCTACGCAAAAAGAGGGTTACAGTTTAAATTGGTTAGGTAAATCGTATGCCAAACTTTTGAAAGACACGCCGCCTGAAACTTTGTTAGCAGAAAATACAAAACACAACAGGCAGCCTGAAAACGAACAAATGTTATAATTGAGTGCTTTTTTTGATTATTAAGGATAATTGCCATGTCAATTTCAGCCATTTTGCGAGAAAGAGAATTACAAGACTTAATTCAAGAACAAAGTACGATTCAAAAATATATTCTTAATAATTTAGGTTGTGAATATGTTGGTGATGAGCGTTTTGTTCCAGAAG
>JAFSQZ010000015.1 GCA_017446355.1 Neisseriaceae bacterium | reverse complement strand
TTACACTCCGTTAGTCTTTCGTTTATGCGATGAAAGAATTCGTTTAGGTGAAATGAAAACAGACCTTGTAACGCTTGAAAAGGTTATGGCGTTTTATTTAGGCAGAGAAAACCGTTTGCCTGATGATGTTCACCCACACAATATTACAGATGAGTTGTTAAAACAAATTCCTGCACAATTAAACGACCCTATTGCAATTATTCAATCACAAAGCAAAGCATATGGGAGAATTGTTTTAACTGAATTATTTGAAACCAATAAACATACAGGATATAAACATCCGATTATCGTACCTATTCATTTGAAAAACAAAGGTAGAGAACTCAAACTTACAAGTGTGTATGGTAAAAGCAATGAATTTGTTGTTGATAATTTAAGTAGCAACTTGTTAATGTATCTAAATCGTGAAAAATGTCGCAATTTAGTTCATCATTTGAACAAAAACTTAAAATATTGGGATAAAAATCGTCCAGAAAAAATGGATATTATCGCTGAAATGTGCGGTATGGAAAAACACAAAGGTCGCTATCAGTTGAAAACCACTGCGTCAATTGCAGCCGGACATTTACATCAAACTGAAAACGACCATTTGTATAACCCTAATAATACACAAAAACCCACAATAATGCAAGCGATTAAAGAAAAAATTTCACCCAAGCAACCCAAACGCACCATTCCTATGCCAATAGGCTATAAAACCGAAGAAGATTTACGGCAGTTTAGGGAAGAAGTAATGCTTAATCGCCCATTAAGTCAAGATGAAGCCTATCAACAAACAATGCAAATGTGTGCCGAATTTGTTCCAGCGGATAGTCCTGCGTACAAAGACATAGCAAAAAGCACCAAACAACGCATCGAGAATATTTACCAAGAAGGCAAGGTATTAACGCCAAAAGATATTCAGCAAGATAGAGAAAAAATAGAGAAGAAAGCAATGCCCAAAGCCAAAAAAGAATATCATCAAGCGGCATTAGCAAAACAACAGAAACAAGAGCCACAAAAAACTCAAATTCAAGACATAAATCAAAACAAAGGCGGTAGAAGTCTTTAAAGTGTTTTCAGGCAACCTGAATGGCTGCCTGAACGCTTAAATTGCTAAATAAACACAACCGCCGATACACAGTAAAAACCACACCGCAAAGAATGTATAAATCGGCAGGCAAACAATTAAAAATAGGGCATTGTGGAAGTTGTCGCCGTCAAATGGCAAATCAAATTTTTCTGCAATCACTTCGCTTAAAAAGTTGCCCAAAATAGAAAGCAGAATATACGCTATTGCCAAAACGCTTAACGCACCCCAAATCACCATTACAATGTAAGAAACCATATTCACCAACATTACAGGTAGCCATAACAAGCCGATGAGTGGGTTCGTTTCCATATCAGGTAAATCCGACCAGTTGCCCGTATTTATGCGATACAACAGGCGACATACGCCAAATGCTAATGCTGATACTAATGCAATGATTATGGTTTTTTTGGGCGGTTCTAATTCTCTGCCATAAACCAAATGCAACACTGTGTAAATAATGCCTATGGGCAACAGCCAAAAGGCAATATTACAAAAATACTCTTGAAACCACAGCGAGCGAAAAGGTTCTGTCCATACATAAAAATTATGGAACTGCTTTGCTATCCACGGCGGAAAAACTTCGGTAAAAAACCAAATCAGCACTAATATGCCTAATATGCCACCACCACCGCCACTGTCTTTGCTACTGCGACCTGCCGCATAACCTGCCCAAAACATTTTTTAACCCCTAAATTGATTATTTTTAATTTTATCACATTTAAACTTATAAAATAATTAAAAAATCTATTTTGTGTTTATCTTTATATCAAAAATCTTTTTCAGGCAGCCTGAACGCTCAAAAAAGCCCATTCGTAAGAATGGGCAAAGAAAGGGAAGAATGGCGGTTAATTGTGATACATCGTCTTTTTAATGCGATACGCATTTGAAAAGTCTATATCTTGCTGCACATAAATTTGAATCGTTTTGCCTTCTTCAATGTAGATAATCGGCGGCAGGTTGATATACTGGTCTAACACTTTCTCTGCAATGTCCTGTGCTGTA
>JAFSQZ010000146.1 GCA_017446355.1 Neisseriaceae bacterium | reverse complement strand
GCCATAAGCTGATGCCTTCTTCTTGCGCGGCTGCCTGAATATTTTCTACGCTACGTGTACCAATACCGCGCGGTGGAAAGTTAATCACACGAAGTAAGGCATTGTCGTCATTAGGATTAACCAATAAACGCAAATACGCCAACGCGTGTTTGATTTCTTGACGCTCATAAAAGCGTAAACCACCATAAATTTTATAAGGTAAGCCTGCCTGAAACAGAGCTTGTTCAATCACGCGTGATTGCGCATTGCTGCGGTATAACACGGCTATATCACTTAATGGGTAATCTTCTTGTCGCTGCAAATGCCGACATTCTTCCACCACGTATTGTGCTTCTTCTGTTTCGTTAAATGCTGATAAAAAACGGATTTTTTCGCCTTGTTGTGCATCGGTATGCAAGGATTTGCCCAATCGCTCATCATTGTTTTCAATTACAGCATTGGCAGCCGCCAAAATATTGCCCACAGAACGATAGTTTTGCTCTAATTTAATCGGTTCATCAATCGCAAATTCACGCATCAATGCGGTCATATTGCCCACATTGGCACCACGAAAACGGTAAATAGACTGGTCATCATCACCCACAGCAAAAATCGCGGTATGCTCGCCTGCCATCAGTTTCAACCACGCGTATTGAAGTTTATTGGTGTCTTGAAACTCGTCCACCAAAATATGCGCAAAACGTTCTTGATAATGCGTGCGCAATGCTTGGTTTTCCTGCAAAACCTCGTAACAACGCAACATCAATTCTGCAAAATCCACCACGCCTTCACGTTGACAAACGGTTTCATATTCGGCGTAAAGTTCAATCAATTGTTTTTGATGAGGATAGGTTGTAGACAAATCAGCCGCACGCAAACCACTTTCTTTTTGCGCATTGATAAAACCTTGCAACAAGCGTGGTGCAACCACGTCTTCACTGATTTCCATTTGTTTGAGCATACGCTTAATCAATGCCAACTGGTCAGCAGTATCCAAAATTTGAAAAGTTTGTGGCAACTGCGCTTCACGATAATGCAAACGCAAAAAACGATGACACAAACCATGAAACGTTCCCAACCACATCGCACGTAAATTGATGGGCAACATCGCCCCTAAACGCGTCATCATTTCTTTGGCGGCTTTATTGGTGAAGGTAACCGCCAAAATATTCGGCACTTGCGCCATATTATTGTGCAAAAGCCACGCAATCCGCGTGGTCAATACACGTGTTTTACCGCTGCCCGCACCCGCCAGCACCAAAACCGATTGCGGCGGATAGGTTACCGCCGCTAATTGTGCAGAATTTAAATCCGCCAATAATGAAGCATTTGTCTTTTCCGTAAACATCACCATTTTCAGGCAGCCTTTTTTTCTTGTATCAAAAACTTATTTTTCCAACCAAATCACGCTCACCATACGCCCTGTTTGTCCATCACGGCGATAAGAAAAAAAGCGTTCGCGCTCCATCACCGTACAATGTTCACCGCCACTAATAGAACGCACGCCTAATTGCGTTAATATTTGTCGCGCCAAAGCATAAATATCCGCAAGATATTTGCGTTCATCAATGGCAACAAAAGCCGTTTTTGCATCAGGATTGTTTTGGCAAAACGCATCAAAAACATCTTGTCCCACTTCAAATGCTTCCGCACCAATCGCAGGCGCAAGATAAGCCATCACATTTTCAGGGGTAACATTCATCGCTGCAACCGTGTTTTGCAACACACCTCCTGCCAAACCACGCCAACCCGCGTGTGCCGCACCCACTACGCTGCCTGAAACATCACAAAACAAAACAGGCAAACAATCTGCCGTCATCACCGCACACGCGACTTTACCGCTACTGTCTACCGAAGCATCAGCATCTTGCAGTTTATCCACGCCATTGGCTGCCTGAATTACTTGAACACCATGTACTTGATTTAAATACACAATCGGCACGCTGACTTTTTCCTGCACCAATGCACGATTACGCGCCACGTATTCAGGTTTATCGCCCACGTGTGCGCCCACATTTAAACTTGCATAAACGCCTTCACTAACACCGCCCACACGCGTACTGATTAAAGTATGCACATTTTTTGGCGCGTCCCAGTTGGCAGAAAAAAAAGGCGTTTTAATTTCAGGAAAATCCATTAAAGAAACCGTTTTATTCATCATATTACCCATTTCAGGCAGCCTGAAACCTTTAAAACTCATCTTCTTACACGTTACACGCTTGCCAATTCTTTTCTCATTAAATCAATCACTTGTTTATAATCTTTCTGTCCAAAAATCGCCGAACCCGCCACAAACGTATCCGCGCCAGCGCGTGCGATTTTAGCGATATTTTCCACTTTCACACCGCCGTCCACTTCCAAAGCAATGTGTCGTCCTGTTTGCGTTTCATAAGCATCTAATAATTGACGCATTTGTTGTAATTTTGTCAGCGTATGCTCAATAAACGATTGTCCACCAAAACCAGGATTAACCGACATCAACAACACCACATCTAATTTATCCAAAACGTGTTCCACCACTTGAATACTGGTGGCAGGATTAAGTACCAAACCTGCTTGTTTACCTGCATTTTTAATCAATTGCAAACTACGGTCTATATGGCGCGAAGCTTCGGGGTGAAAAGTAATAATGTCCGCACCAGCATTGGCAAAAGACACAATTAAATCGTCCACAGGTTCCACCATCAAATGCACATCAATCGGCACACTGGCATAAGGTTTTAAAGCAGCACACACCATAGAACCAAAAGTCAAATTCGGCACATAATGGTTGTCCATCACATCAAAATGTATCCAATCAGCCCCTGCTGCAATCACGTTTTGCACTTCTTCGCCCAAACGTGCAAAATTCGCCGATAAAATACTGGGCGCAATACGATAAGTTGTCATCATTTTTCCATTTTTCGTTTGATTAAAAGTCGTTTAGAATGCGCATTTTACAAGTTATCGCGCAAACAAACATCAACAAAATATTTCAGGCAGCCTGAAAATTTAGTAAACAAAGAAAAACATTATGTCAAAAAAAAGCAAAATTGAATTAGAAAACAATAAACTACATAAAAAATTACGCCACGCCGTTGGCGATGCCATCAACGATTTTAATATGATTGAAGCTGGCGACAAAATTATGGTTTGTCTTTCTGGTGGCAAAGACAGTTACGCACTTTTAGAAATTTTGCGACAACTGAAAGCTTCCGCCCCCATTGATTTTGAACTGATTGCCGTCAATCTTGACCAAAAACAACCCAATTTCCCTGCGCACGTATTGCCCGATTATTTAGAAAGCATTGGTGTCCCTTACAAAATTGTGGAAGAAGACACGTATTCCACCGTTAAACGCGTCTTAAAAGAAGGCAAAACCACTTGTTCGCTGTGTAGTCGTTTACGTCGTGGCATTCTTTATCGCACCGCAAAAGAACTCGGTTGTAGCAAAATTGCTTTGGGACATCACCGCGATGACATTCTGGAAACCCTATTTTTAAATATGTTTTTCGGTGGCAAACTCAAAGCGATGCCGCCAAAATTATTGTCGGACAACGGTGAACACATTGTGATTCGTCCACTGTGTTACGTCAAAGAAAAAGATTTACAGCGTTTTGCTGATTTGAAACAATTTCCCATTATTCCGTGCAATTTATGCGGTTCACAACCCAATTTACAACGTCAAATCATTAAAGAAATGTTACAAGATTGGGACAAACGTTTTCCAGGACGTTTAGAAAGTATGTTTGCCGCCTTACAAAACGTGATTCCATCGCATTTAGCAGACACACAACTTTTTGATTTTTCAGGATTAGTTAAAGGACAAGTTTTGCCACACGGCGGTGATTTAGCGTTTGACAAAGAAACCTTTCCTTTTTCAGGCAGCCCAAATCAAAACAACACAACGCAGCCTGAACAAAGCACGCGAAAAATCATCAATATTTTAGCCAGCAAACCCAAAGAAAAATAATCTATAAAAACAGCGTTGTGGACATTATTTACGCCGATTGACAGCACTTTGCCAACATTCAATCCAACAATCCAATGGTTTTTAATCTTCAATCATTATTGTTGTGTTTTCTCCATTTCAGGCAGCCTGAAAGCTTAAACAAACACGTTATTGCGCTGTTATTTCATCTCGTCATAACGAAGTTTGCTTTTCCTGAATGACAAAGAATATTTCTTCGCAATGGCAGAGATTTTAAATCAATTTCAGTCAGCTAAAACCTTCAACAAACCGCGTCATTACGAAGTTAAGACAGTAGTCATCTCCTTATTTAAAGTATTCTCTTTATGGTTAAGAGATTGCTACAATTTGACAAAGCCAAACTTCGCCATAACAAAGATGATTTTAGGTATTTAAGGTTACCAGCCCGAAACAAAACCTTATTCAGAACAACCCATCACGCTGTCATTTTGAGCATAGTGAAACATCTCACCTTTTACCTTATCCATCTTATCCGTCATTGCGAAGTTTGCGAAAGCAAACTGTGGCAATCTCCTTAATACAACAACAATCGTTTCATTTAAGCTGCCTGAAACATTTAGAAGATTGCCACGCTTTACGTTGTAAAGCTCGCAATGACGTGTTTTGAAATATTTCAGGCTGCCTGAACATTTAACACAATGTAACTTTTACACAACTGATGTTTGCTTGTTGCAATAAGTATTTTGTGAATAATATCTTTATAAACAATAAGATAAAACATTTAGTTTAGCAGTATTGTCTTTTAAATAATGGCGTAAGCAAAAATTGAAACGGCGTTTTTTTGGCAGGTTTGTTAATGTTTGTTATCATTTGCACTGATTTTTTAATACAGTAGAAGGAAAAAATCATGTATGTACACAGTATGACAGGTTTTGCAAATGTTGGTCTTGAAGTAGCAGGTAAACGCATTGATTTGGAATTGCGTTCGGTGAACCATCGCTTTTTAGATGTACAGTTTAAAATGCCCGAAGATTTGCGTTTTTTGGAAGGGCGTTTGCGTGAACAAATTGCCAATAAAGTATCGCGTGGCAAATTGGAGTGTCGCATTTCTTTGAGTGATATCAATGTTTCAGGCAGCCTGAATGTTAATCAAGATTTGATTGATGAGTTGGCACAGTTAAATCAAAAAATCCGTAAAAAACATAAAGATATTGGCAAATTGACTATGTCTGATGTCTTGCGTTTTCCAGGTGTGCTGGTGAGCAGCAAAGTGGAAAGTGAAGTTTTAGCGCAACCGATTGAACAGTTGCTGGAACAGGCTTTAACGGATTTTGTAGCCTCTCGCCACCGTGAAGGAAAAAAATTGCAACAACATATTGTGGAGCGTTTGGATTTGATGCAAGAAATTATTGTTGCGTTGGAGCAACTTTTCCCACAATTACTTGAAGCCCATAAAGATCGCGTGCGCCGCCGTTTGGCAGAAGCTTTAACTTCGGATATTGATACAGAGCGATTAAGCCAAGAATTTGCTTTGTTTGTGCAAAAAGCTGATGTAGATGAAGAATTTAGCCGCTTGCATACGCATATTGATGAAGTGCGCCGTATTGTTACAGAACAAAAAGGCAGTATTGGTAAACGTTTGGATTTTTTAATGCAAGAGTTGAATCGAGAAGCCAATACTTTGGGCAGCAAATCCATTGCCAATGAATGCACGCAAGTATCGGTGGAATTAAAAGTATTGATTGAGCAAATGCGCGAGCAAGTGCAAAATATTGAATAAAAAAAGTCCTTAAAAACGGACTATTTTAAATCAAAACCAAGCGAAGCATCTTCTCTTAACTTTAATAGAACGATGCTTCGCTTGGTTTAAAATCCATTCAACATATTATTTTCTATGGTTTTTTATACCGATTGTACGCAAATAAATACTGTTCTGGAAAACGCAAAATCCAAGATTCCACATTATTGTTAATCACTTGCGCATCGTGTGTTTTATCACCATTTAAGCTGCCTGAAACGGGTTCAATGTGCAACACAAAACCTTTTCCTTTGGGCAAACGCTCGCCCACAAAAAATAAGGTGCATACATCTTTAACTTGCGCCAGTTTACCCGCCAAAGTCATCGTTAAAGCATCACGGTTGAAAAATTTCACCCACACGCCCTCACCTTCTTGTGGATTGGGAACATGGTCAGGCAACACAATCGTTGCTTCTCCTTGTCGCAAAGCTTTTATCACTTGTTTCACGCCTTGCAAATTAGTCGGTGCGGTACGTCCTTTGCCGCGTTGTCGCCCTTCTTGCATAATGTCGTCCATTGCTTTAAGTTTGGGCGGTTTATACATTGCGGTCAAAGGAAAAGGCAATTGCTCGCTGATGTAACGTCCTGCCAAATCGTAACTGCCTAAATGTGGTGTAATCAGCAATAAACCTTGTTTTTTTGCCAACGCTTCTTCTATGTAATGCCAACCGTGTACTTCTTGAAACAAGGACACAATCTGTTCAGGCTGCCTGTAAAACGCCACCGCCAATTCTGCCCCTCCTTTGACGGTTTCTTGTAAGACGCGTTTAACCATCGCATCATCGTATGGCAAATTTGCAATGCGTAAATTTTCTCGAACACGCTGTTTATCGCGCTTAATCAAATAAAATCCTATATTTGCCAAGACTGTGGCAAGTGTATGTAAAACGGGAAGTGGCAATTTAGCGAGTAATTGAAAAATCAGTTTTAGCATAATGTCATTATTATTCAGGCTGCCTGAATAGTGGAAAAATAAGCAATCATTTTAACAGTTTTCAGGCAGCCTGAAAGCTTTAATGAATATCTTTCATCATCATCAATAAAATGATACGCTAGACAGCACACTTTCTTCGCGTTATCCTTTCACGTTTTTTTGTATTTTTAGAGTTTCACGCTCTGTTTAATCCTATAACTTTGCTTTCAGGCTGCCTGAAAAGTTTTATTCATAAGAAAGTACCCCTATGAGCGAATATTTGTTTACTTCTGAATCCGTTTCCGAAGGACACCCAGACAAAGTTGCCGACCAAATTTCCGATGCGATTTTAGACGCGATTTTCACACAAGACCCCAACGCACGCGTGGCTGCTGAAACTTTGGTTGCCACCGACTTATGCGTTTTGGCTGGCGAAATCACCACTACGGCAAAAGTAAACTACGAACAAGTGGCGCGCGACACCATTCGCCGTATTGGCTACAACAATCCCGATTGGGGGTTTGCAGCAGATACGTGTAAAGTTTTGGTGAATTATGGTGAACAATCGCCTGATATTGCACAAGGTGTCAACGAAGGTGAAGGCGTAGATTTAGAACAAGGTGCAGGCGACCAAGGTTTAATGTTTGGCTATGCTTGTGATGAAACGCCTGAATTGATGCCTTTTGCGATTTATTACAGCCATCGCTTAATGCAACGTCAAAGCGAAGTGCGCAAAAGTGGTTTATTGCCTTGGTTACGCCCAGATGCCAAAGCGCAACTAACTTGCGTTTACGATGGTGAAACAGGCAAAGTCAAACGCATTGACACGATTGTTTTATCTACGCAACACGATGAAAACATTGCACGTGAAGATTTGATTGCTGCGGTAAAAGAACACATTATTCACCCCGTGCTGCCAGCAGAAATGATTACGCCTGAAACCAAATACTATATTAACCCCACAGGTAATTTCGTTATTGGCGGACCACAAGGCGATTGTGGCTTAACAGGACGCAAAATTATTGTAGACACTTATGGCGGTGCTGCGCCACACGGTGGTGGTGCATTCTCTGGCAAAGACCCAAGCAAAGTAGACCGTTCTGCTGCGTATGCGTGTCGTTATGTTGCTAAAAACATTGTTGCGGCTGGTTTAGCCAAACAATGTCAAATCCAAATTTCTTATGCCATCGGCATTGCCAAACCCACTTCCATTTCCATTGACACCTTTGGCACAGGCGAATTAAACGAATCTGAATTGATTAAATTGGTGCGCGAACATTTTGACTTACGCCCCAAAGGCATTGTCAAAATGTTAGATTTATTGCGCCCCATTTACAGCAAATCCGCAGCTTACGGACATTTTGGTCGTGAAGAACCCGAATTTTCTTGGGAAAAAACCGACAAAGCCGAATTATTACGCAAAGCCGCTGCCTTGTTGTAAACCAACACCCAAAGCACACCAAAAGGCTGCCTGAAAATAAAGAAACTTTTTCAGGTAGCCTTTCAAATTTAAAGTACAACCAAACGAAGCATCTCCTTGTTGTTTCCGTCTTCAAGTATCTCTCTCCAACATAAGTACGCTGCCAGTTGAAAGTGTTTTTATGTTAAAATAACGCGTTTTATATTTATTTTGGAACCGCATTCATGAGCCAAGAAATTGAGCAGTCTTTTGCCAAAGAAACCATTGTTGTTAGCCTTGAAGACGAGATGAAAAAGTCCTATTTGGACTATGCTATGTCGGTGATTGTAGGGCGTGCGCTGCCTGATGTGCGTGATGGTTTAAAACCTGTGCATCGGCGCGTTTTGTTTGCTATGCACGAATTAAAAAACAGCTGGAACAGTGCGTATAAAAAATCGGCACGTGTGGTCGGCGACGTTATCGGTAAATACCACCCACACGGCGATAGCGCAGTTTATCAAACCATTGTGCGTATGGCGCAACCATTTTCTATGCGTTATACCTTAATTGATGGTCAAGGTAATTTTGGTTCTATTGATGGCGATTCCGCTGCGGCGATGCGTTACACAGAAATTCGTATGCAACGCGTTGCACACGAAATGTTGGCAGATTTGGAAGAAGAAACGGTTAATTTCCGCGATAATTATGATGGTAGCGAACAAGAGCCTGTGGTGTTACCCACTCGTTTTCCTGCTTTGTTGGTGAACGGTTCTGAAGGGATTGCGGTTGGTATGGCAACCAATATTCCACCCCATAATTTAAGCGACACACTTGATGCCTGCCTGAAACTTTTAAATAATCCTGATATTGATATTAACGAGTTAATTGACACCATTAAAGCCCCTGATTTTCCTACTGGTGCAACCATTTTTGGTTTATCAGACGTGCGCAGTGCTTATCAAACAGGACGCGGTCGTGTGGTGATTCGTGCCAAAACGCATATTGAGCCTTTGGATAAAAACGGCGATCGTGAAGCCATTGTGATTGATGAATTGCCTTATCAAGTCAATAAAGCGAAATTGGTAGAACGCATTGGTGAGTTGGTTAACAATAAAACCATTGAAGGCATTTCCGATGTGTTGGACGTGTCGGATTTGAGTACAGGCATTCGCATTGTGATTGAATTAAAACGCAATGAAAATGCCGAAGTGATTTTGAACCAGCTTTATAAACTCACTCAACTACAAAATACTTTTGGTATCAATATGGTGGCACTGGTAGACGGTCAGCCACGTTTGTTAAATTTAAAACAAGTGTTGAGTGAATTCCTGCGCCATCGCCGTGAAATCATTACTCGCCGCACCATTTTCCGTCTGAAAAAATCACGTCAAGAAGGACATATTGCCGAAGGCAAAGCGGTTGCCCTTTCCAATATTGATGAAATGATTGCGTTAATTAAACAATCTGTTGATGTTGATGCTGCACGTGAAGCTTTGGTATCTCGTCCTTGGCAATCTGCTTTGGTTAGCGAAATGCTGGCGCGTAGCGATGTGGATTTAAGTTTAGCGCGTCCAGAAGATGCTCCTGAAAACACAGGTTTAAAAGACGACGGTTACTGGTTATCTGATGACCAAGCGCGTGCGATTTTGCGTATGAGTTTGCGCAATCTCACCAATCTTGACCAAGATGAAATCGTTAATGAATACAAAAATTTAATGGAAGCCATTATTGACTTACTGGATATTTTGGCCAAACCAGAACGTGTTCGCCAAATTATGCAAGAAGAAATGCAAGCGATGCAGACACAATATGGTGATGCGCGGCGCAGCGAAATTGATGTATTTGGCGGTGGCAACATTGATGACGAAGATTTAATCACGCCACGCGATATGGTGGTTACGCTCACTCGTAGTGGCTACATCAAAACGCAACCGACTTCTGATTACCAAGCACAAAAACGTGGCGGACGCGGTAAACAAGCCACCGCAACCAAAGATGAAGACGGCATTCACTCTTTATTTATTGCCAATACTCACGATTACTTAATGTGTTTCACAAACTTTGGACGTTGCCACTGGATTAAGGTTTACAAGCTGCCTGAAGGGGGACGTAATTCACGTGGTCGCCCCATCAATAATGTGATTAACTTGGAAGAAGGTGAACAAGTTTCCGCTATTTTACCTGTACGCGATTTCCCCGAAGATGAATACGTTTTCTTCGCCACTGCGCAAGGTATCGTGAAAAAAGTTCGTCTTTCTGCCTTTAAAAACGTCAGCGTTAAAGGCATTAAAGCCATTGCGTTAAAAGAAGGTGATAGTTTGGTAGGCGTTGCGAAAACCAGTGGTTCATCTGACATTATGCTCTTCTCAAACTTGGGCAAAGCCATTCGTTTTAACGAATACTACAACAGCAGCAACACCGAAGAAGACGAGGAATTGTTGGACAATCAAACAGAAAACGATGCTGATGACGACAACGAAAACAGCAGCGAATTTAATTTACTGACCAATAAAGGTGTTCGTCCAAGCAGTCGTGGTAGCGGTGGTTTGCGCGGTATGAAGCTGCCTGAAAACGGTCGTATTGTTAGTCTATTGGTTGCCGAAATCGGTAGTGAACAACAAGTACTTACCGCCACTGCCAATGGTTACGGTAAACGCACACCGATTGAAAACTATTCACGCAAAGGCAAAGGTGGACAAGGCGTTATTGCCATTGATACAGGTGAACGCAATGGCGATTTGGTCGCTGCATTATTGGTTGACCCAAGCGATGATTTAATGTTGATTACCAGCGGTGGTGTTTTAATTCGCACCCAAGTAGAAGGTATTCGCGAAACAGGTCGCGCCGCTGCTGGTGTTCGCTTAATCAATCTAGATGAAGGTACAACACTGGTTGCTATTGAACGGGTAGACAAAGAAGAAAGCAATGAAAGTGAAGATGAAAGCAACACAGAAACGGTTCTTTCAACACAGCCTGAATCAGAAACTAGCGATGAAAACAACGCATAAT
>JAFSQZ010000145.1 GCA_017446355.1 Neisseriaceae bacterium | reverse complement strand
TGCAATTCAAATCAAAAGATTGCCACGCTACGCCTTACGGCTACACTCGCAATGACGAGTATTGAATTCAGGCTGCCTGAAACCTTTGCAAAACTCGTCATTCTGAACTTTTCGCAGAAAAGTGAAGAATCTTATTCTTTGTTTGATAAAGATTTTTCCCTTTCACTTCGTTCAAGGTCAAAATGACGAATAGTACAAAGTAGGGTTTTGCAAAGGTTTCAGCCTGAAAGATGTATAACCCATCATTGAAAAGTTTACGCAAGTAAACTGTGGCAATCTCCTAAAAACTACTGTCATTGCGAAGTTTGCGTCAGCAAACTGTGGCAATCTCCTGATTTAATCTGTCGCTCTCCGTAGTCATCATTTCAGACCACCTAAAAGATTAAGTCTACTCGCCGTAGTAGGAAGATTGCCACGCCTAAACTTCGTTTAGGCTCGCAATGACGGTTAAATTTCAGGCAGCCTGAAAAGATTATTTCATATGAAATACAAATATTTTTCCAAAAGCCGTTATAATAAAAGCCGTGTTTGTCGCAACAAGAAAGGGAAACAATGATTTGGTGGATTTTAGCAATTGTTGCTTTTGTACTGGAATTATTTTCAGGCACATTTTACTTATTGGTTTTATCGTTAGCTTTTTTGTTAACAGGTGTTTTTAATGTCTTATTTTCACCCAGTGAAGCCATCAACATCACACTGTGTGCCATCTTGGCAATTATTGGTATTTTCATCGTTGCCGCATTGCAACGGCGCAAAAAAGTCATTCCCGAAAGTCAAAACACACAATACGATGATTTAGATTTAGGGCAAACCGTGCAAATTGTTCAAAATGATGGCAACGGTTCTTATCGTGTCCAATATCGTGGAACAATATGGAAAGCCCAAGCACAGAGCGTTGATTTAGCCAATCAAACGCACGCAACCATCGTTTCACGCAACGGAAATATACTGAATATTCAACCCATTGAAGGAGCTTAATTATGTATTCTGTCCCACTGATACTACTCATCGCCGCTGCCATTGTTGGTTTTAAAACCTTTACCATCGTGCCACAACAAGAAGCGTATATTGTTGAGCGTTGGGGTCGTTACCATCGTACATTAACGCCAGGCTTGCATTGGCTTGTTCCCTTTATGGACAGAATTGCTTATCGCCACACGCTCAAAGAAATCCCTTTGGACGTACCCAGCCAAGTGTGTATCACCAAAGACAATACACAATTAACGGTTGATGGCATTATTTATTTCCAAGTAACCGATCCACAATTGGCATCATACGGTTCCAGCAACTACGTTGTTGCCATTACGCAATTGGCGCAAACCACTTTACGTTCCGTGATTGGTCGTATGGAATTAGACAAAACCTTTGAAGAACGCGAAGCCATTAACGGTGCTGTTGTCTCCGCATTAGATGAAGCAGCGGTCTCTTGGGGCGTAAAAGTATTGCGTTATGAAATCAAAGACTTGGTACCCCCACAAGAAATTTTACGTGCCATGCAAGCGCAAATCACTGCTGAACGTGAAAAACGCGCACGCATCGCCCAATCTGAAGGTATTCAACAAGAGCAAATCAACCTTGCCAGTGGTCAACGTGAAGCCGAAATTCAAAAATCACAAGGTGAAGCACAAGCATTGGTGAATCAATCTGTTGGCGAACGCACCGCACAAATTAACCGCGCACAAGGTGAAGCCGAAGCGATGCGTTTGGTGGCACAAGCAACTGCGGACGCATTAAAACAAGTCGCTTCTGCTATTCAAACAGAAGGCGGTTTGGAAGCGGTGAATTTAAAAGTTGCCGAACAATACGTAGAAGCCTTTGGTAAACTTGCCAAAGAAAGCAACACAATGATTATGCCTGCCAACATTGCTGATATTGGTGGTTTGGTTGCCGCAGGTTTAGAAGTAGTGAAAAGCAATAACAACAATAAAGCGTAATGCTTTTTGTTGTGCCACACACAAGCGAAGAATCTTTATCTTTACGCGTAAGATTCTTCGCTTTATTCAAAATAACAAAATTCGTGCGCACAAAACGTTCAGGCTGCCTGAACATTTACTGATTTCAGGCAGGCTGAATGTTTCAAATGGACATCAACATAAATAATGAATATTACTGTATTAGCCGTTGGCACAAAAATGCCACGTTGGGTAGACGAAGCGGTAAACGATTATGCCAAACGTTTTGGACGAGATATTGTTTACACACTCAAAGAAATTAAACCCGAAAAACGCACTTCCAGCGTCAATGCTGCACAAGGAATGCTGGCTGAAGAAAAACGTTTATTAGACGCTATTCCCGCGCAAGCTTTAGTGGTAGCACTAGATGAACGCGGTGTTGCGCCCACTTCTATACAGCTGGCTGAATATTTAAAAACTTGGCAAATGAATGGCGAACACGTTTGTTTTATTATCGGTGGTGCGGACGGAATGACCGACACCATCAAACAAAAAGCCAAAATGTTAATGCGTTTATCTAGCTTAACCTTACCACACTCAATGGTACGCGTATTACTCACCGAACAACTTTATCGCGCCGTTTCCATTTTGCACAATCACCCTTATCACCGTGAATAAAGGCAGCCTGAAATGATTACCCAATTAACAGGAAAATTGATTGAAAAACAACCGCCACAAATCGTTATAGACGTTAATGGTGTGGGGTACGAGGTGGAAGTGTCTATGCAAACTTTTTACCAATTGCCCAATGTTGGCGAAACTTTGCGTGTGTACACCCAATTGATTATTCGCGAAGATGCCCACTTATTATTTGGTTTTGCCGACAAAAATGAACGCGCATCGTTCAGGCAGCTGGTCAAAGTCAGCAGTATTGGCGCAAAAACCGCATTAGGTATTTTGTCGGCAATGAGTACAGATGAATTGGCACAAGCCATTGCGCAAGAAGATGTAAAACGTTTATCGTCCGCACCTGGTATTGGCAAAAAAACCGCCGAACGTATGATTTTAGAACTGCGTGGCAAACTTTCACCAAGCAACAATACCGATGTCGCATCATTGGTAACGCAACCGAACACTCATCAACACGAAGATATTGTGAACACCTTACAAGCTTTAGGTTATTCCGAACGCGAAGCACGTGTTGCCGTTAAAGCCTTGCCACAAGATATAGATGTCAGCGAAGGCGTACGTTTAGCATTAAAAAATATGTTGAAATAATGCCAAACGCTTTCAGGCAGCCTGAAAACTAAAATATCACCGTCATTGCGAAGTTTGCGAAAGCAAGCTGTGGCAATCTTCTAACCATAAAGAAAACACTTTAAATAAGGGGATTATTACAGTTTTAATTTTGTTCAAACTTCGTAATGACGTGTTTGTTTAAGGTTTCAGACTGCTTAAAACGGAGAAAGTATAATAAAAAATGTTTTTTCACTAAAAATCATTGGCGTGATTTTTAGGAAAGTGTTGTCAATAGGTGTAAATTTAAAAAGTGTCAATAACGCTAGGAATTTCTACAAATGTCTACTTGTTCTCATAGCCGTACAACACGAAAAGCCGTATAATTTACGTCATTTAATACCCCTTAACAACACGCTGCCTGAAAATTTATCGTTTTCAGGCAGCCCAATCAAGAAAGTTATTATGAGCCTAGTCAACCCCATTCAAACCAATCCAATTTTGGCACTTGCTTTTAAAGCCGCACGAGCAGCAGGCAAAGAAATGGTGCGTGCCAGCACACATTTAGACAGCATCAAAGTAGACAGCAAAGCTTTTAATGATTTTGTCAGCGAGATTGATCGTCAATCAGAAAAAATCATCATCAACGCCATTTCCGAACTTTATCCACACCACCGCATCACTTCCGAAGAAACAGGCTCCATAGGTGATGAGCATTCTGATTTTGAGTGGATTATTGACCCATTAGATGGCACAACCAACTACTTACACGGACACCCGCAATACGCCATCAGCATCGCCTTTTTAGAAAAAGGCATATTAAAAGAAGCTTTGGTATACGCGCCAGAAAGAAACGATTTATACACCGCCACGCGTGGACAAGGTGCATTACTCAACAACCGCCGTATTCGCGTTGCCAATCGCATTGAACTGAATCAATGCTTAATTGGTACAGGTTTTCCAGTGGTTAACCAAACCCAACTTAATCAATATTTTGAAATTTTAAAAGATTTTATTCGTCAAACTGCAGGCGCGCGCCGCGAAGGCTCTGCCGCATTAGATTTATGTTCACTAGCATGTGGTCGTCTTGATGGCTTTTTTGAATTCAATCTCAAACCTTGGGACATCGCCGCAGGTGCATTGATTGTACGCGAAGCAGGTGGCATCGTTACCGATATGAATGGTGATTCTTCTTGGTTGCAAACAGGAAACATCGTTGCTGCCAATCCCAAACTATTGGCACAAATGCTGCAAATCATTGCCAAGCATCTCTAAAACAACCCACAAAAGCTGCCTGAATATTTCAGGCAGCTTTTTACTGTATGAACAACACGCAACGCCAGCCATCACAATAATAAAAAAGCGCACCTTTCAAAACGTTCAGGCAGCCTGAAAATAAACAATCACTATATTGATAATTTATAACTATTAAAAACAAATAATCAATATCTTAATTAAATCAAAAAGATGAATAAACATAAAGAAAAGCAAATAGCTTAATTGTCAAAACAGTATTGCGATTTTTTCAATAAAATCACTACAATAGCTCCACTTTTTAGGTAAACACATTCAACAAAACACACACATTCAAAGGAAAAAATGATGACTATTCAAATCAAAACAGCAGCCGAATTAGAAGGCAAAAAAGTTCCCAATGTTGTATGGCACACGCGCACTGATGATGCTTGGGTTGATGTGTCAACTGACGACATCTTTAAAGGCAAAAAAGTCGTTGTCTTCTCGCTGCCTGGTGCATTCACGCCCACTTGTTCATCAACACATCTGCCACGCTACAATGAATTGGCAAATGAATTCAAAAAACGTGGCATAGACGATATTGTATGTATTTCTGTCAACGACACTTTTGTGATGAATGCTTGGTTGGCTGACCAAGAAGCGGAAAACATTACTGTGATTCCTGATGGCAATACCGATTTCACCAAAGGTATGGGCATGTTGGTAGGCAAACAAAATTTAGGTTTTGGTGAACGCTCTTGGCGTTATTCTATGCTGGTCAACGATGGCACCATTGAAAAAATGTTTATTGAGCCTGTGAAAGACGGCGACCCATTTGAAGTTTCTGATGCAGATACTATGTTGAAACATATTGATTCAACTTGGACACCACATGAATCTGTTTCCATCATCACCAAACCAGGTTGCCCATTCTGCGCAAAAGCCAAAGCCTTATTAAAAGAAAAAGGTTTTACTTATGAAGAAATCGTGTTGGGTCGCGATGCCAGCATCACTTCTGTTCGCGCGATAACAGGCAAAGCGACTGTGCCACAAGTATTTATTGGTGGACAATATATTGGCGGTAGCGATGATTTAGAAAAACATTTCGCACAATAATCGTTTTTTATCCAAGTGGTAGAGAAGTTTCCTCCTCCTTTTCTTCTCTGCCCCCTGAATAACTTCGGTTATTCAGGCAGCCTAATAAAAAATATTATGCTGCCTGAATAACCGTTTTTATTTTTATTTAAAAAACAAACAAGCTTATTCGTTTCCCTATACAACATATGATAGACTAAACCCTTTACAAAAAACGCTCTACCCTATTCAATACTCATACATAAAGGAAACACTATGAACAGTCAAGCAACCCTACAAACCGCATTAAATCATCGTTCTATCCGTAAATTCACCGAACAAGCCATCAGCAAAGAATTATTAAACACCCTAATTCAGGCAGGGCAAATGGCATCAACATCTAGCTATTTGCAAAACATCAGCATCATTCGTGTAACCGACAAAACCAAACGCGCACACATTCGCGAAGTTTGCGTTGGCAACGGAAAAGGTGGTCATCATTATGTAGAAAACTGTGCCGAATTTTTGGTATTTTGTATTGATGCCACCCGTCATCTGCATTTCGTTCCTGATGCGCAAATAGGTTGGACAGAAGTTTTACTGATTGGCGCAGTGGACGCAGGCATTATGGCGCAAAACGTATTATTAACCGCCGAATCATTAGGTTTAGGTGGCGTATTTATTGGCAGTTTACGCAACAACTTAAACCGCATTGCCGAAATTTTAGAAGTGCCATACGGCGTTGTGCCAATGGTTGGAATGTGTTTAGGCTACCCCAATCAAGAAGTCGGACAACGTCCACGCTTACCTATTGACCTTATTATGTCGGAGAACCGTTTTCAGGCAGCCGATAAAGACGCATTAAATGCGTTTAATGACGTGGTCAAAGATTATTATCAACAACGCAGTCAGTTAGATTTAAGTTGGCAAGAACAAATTCGCAATAATTTAGGTGGAGAAGTGCGTCCAGATATTCTTGCTTTCTTGCAAAAACAAGGTTTTGCCAAACGTTAACTCATTAAATAAAACAGTGAGTTACGCTTTCAGGCTGCCTGAAACCCAACAACATAAGAAAGTAAAACACAATGAATTGGCTCACATTATTGAACAACGGTTCACTCATTATATTGTTGCTGTTTTTTCTATTGCTGACCAGACAAAACATTTGGGCGTGGGTGATGGGTTGGTATCCTTTGTCGTTGCCGCCATTCTTTTGTTGAAAAAGAAAGAACATTTCAAACAATGGCAATTATTCTTTTTGGTTAATGGTTTATTTGGCGTAAGTGTGTTACAGTTAATATATACATTATTCCGCATCATCAATTAAATATTACTTTCAGGCAGCTAAAATCAAAACACAGGAGTACAAAAATGATGAAGCACATTTTAAAAAGCTTACTATTCAGTTTAATGCTAACAGGCACAGCATTTGCGCAAGATTTTTGCCAACACGATTCAGTCAAAGAACTCATAAAAGAACTCATAAAGGAACAAACCAGTGATGATGAGCTTAAACAAGTACGCTGTGAAAACGGCGAAATTATTTTTGATTATGAAACGAACATTCCTGAATTTAATGAACTGAATGCACAGGAAAAACAAGAAGCACAAGACTACCTACAAAACGAACTACAACAATTTATCTGCAAAGATGCTCCCATTCAAAAGCTTCATAACAATCATCTTTCTATTATTTATAATTTTAAAATGGACGAACAACACCAGTTTTCCGTTCAAATGAACAAAACAAGTTGTCCAGAAAAATAGGCAGATACCAGCCAAAACTTTTACAAAACTCGTCATTCTCAATTTTTCATAGCAAAATAAAGAATGACGCGTTTTATATGAACCACAAAAACAGAAAAATACAAAGATAACACCCAAAAAATGAGTAAAAACGACTATCCAGTTACCAACGCCATACGCTTTTTACGCGCACACAAAATTCCCTTTATTCCCCATCTTTATGCCTACGAAGAACACGGCGGCACAGCACATTCCGCTGCCTGTTTAAGCGTAGATGAACATTGTGTGATAAAAACCATTGTTTTACAAAACGAACAAAAAAAAGGCTTAATTTGCCTAATGCACGGCGATAAACAAATCTCCACACGCAATCTCGCCCGCCAACTCAATTGCAAACACATTGAACCTGCCACACCACAACAAGCCAACAAATGGACAGGTTATTTAGTCGGTGGCACCAGCCCTTTCGGTTGCAAAACCACTTTACCTGTATACGTTGAAACCAGCATTCTCACGCTGCCTGAAATTTATATTAACGGTGGCAAACGCGGTTTTTTGGTACAAATCAACCCACAAGATTTAAAAAGTTTAAATACACAAAGTGTAGAAGTTGCGGTTTAATCAATATTTAAATAGGTTTTAAACATTATTTAAACCATAAAATTCTAATAACAATCAAAAAACAGGAAATAGCATTGCATTTTGCAAGCATTTCAAACAACCACTCCCCTACTTCACTTCCAACACAAAATACGATTTCAATTTTTCATACACATCATCATTCACATTGATACAACCATTCGTAATCACACGGTCAGCAGGATTCGGCGAAGCAATGCGTTCCAATCGGCGTTCTGATGGAATCAGCGTCCAAACACGATGCAATGCAAATAAAAAATCGTTTTCCTTTTTAAAGCCAATAATATCACCACCATATCCAGGTTCATCGGTTGTATAAATTGTTAAACCAAACAAGCCTTTTGGTGTGGCGCGTCCAATCAAAACAGGATAACAATCCCCATCATCAACGAAACACAACTGCGCTTGATCAGTATCCACAATCACTCGTTTACTCTGAATATAATCATCAATACTGTTTATATCATTTTCCATTTCCGCACGCACACCAAATGGCAACAAACACAACGCCAAAATCCATACCCAACCTAATTTTCTACATCTCATTTTGTACCACTCTTTTCATTTATTATGATTTCAAATATTAGTGTAAACATTAGTGAATAAGCTTTCAGGCTGCCTGAAACTTTTGCAAAAACAATTTCTACCTATCAATAAACACCACCTAAAACCTTTGCAAAAGTTTCAAATAATCAATAACGTACCCAAAAACATAAGGTGGGCAAATTGCCCACCTTACGATAACAACTGATTAAGCTGTTTTCACTTTCCAATCACCACCAAATTTTATCGGCGAATACGTTGTGGTGCAGGCACCACTTCACGAATGATAACTTCTGGTTGTGGTTGTGGTACAACTGGTTTAGGTTCAACTGGTGGACAAGCTGCGCCTTCTGGGAATACAGGATTCCAATAAAAACTACGTGCAAATTTATCTTTATCAAAAATTACTTTATATTGACAAGTAGTAATACCATCTACGCCAGAAGTATTATCAGGGTCAACAGGAACACCAGGAGTATAGAAATGGAATAAATAATCCCATTCGCGCACGCCAATCATACCTTCATCATAATGTGGACGACCCAAGATTTTATAAATATCATCTTTAGTCAAACCAGGACGCATTTGCGCCAATTCATCAGCGGTTGGGAATGTACCGCGATCATTATTAAAGGTTAATGAATAAGGTTTTGGGAACACTGGATCATCAGTAGTACCTTCGGCTGTAATGTTGCTTTTAGTAGCACAAGCAGCTAATAAGCTTACAGAAGCAACTGCTAAGGCAGATTTAATCATTTTTAAAGTATTCATAATATTACTTCCTAACATAAATTGACTTCTTTCAGGCAACCTTTTCAGGCTGCCTGAATTATACCACTGATTTACCATTGATAACCAATGGCAGCAGTTGCACCAAAGTTACCACGTGAGTTACCAGAAGCAGTACCTTTAACAATCCAGTTACCACCATCAGAGATGCTAGATACACCTACTGCATAACCTACTTCACCGCGGTATACACCAGTACCTGCGGCAAACATACTCTTACCTGGCAAGTATGCTTGTGGTAAGCCAGCTGTTGCCATTGCTTGAGCCACACCAGCATTCGCACGGTTTTCCACTTGGTTAATACGTGGTTCCCAGTTTTTGTTGTTGCCCATTGCTTGTTTCAACTGGCTAACATTCACCGCATCAGTATCCGCAGTACCTGGTGCAACATTATGAATTTGGTTACCGCCCATATCCACATTTGAATTTGGTGCAACATTCAAGTTATGCACATTAGTATTGCCAGCAACATTCAGGTTGCCTGCAACATTGATATTGCGAGTTGTGCCAACGCTGATTTGGTTGCCGCTTTGAACGATACGGATATTATCGCCTGCGTCAAAGGTTACGGTATTCGTTGGTTTAATCAACTCTTTGCTTGTACCGCTAACTTCACCAGTGCTTGCAGAAGTAGTTAAATTCCAACCGCTGTTATTCACAGCATTAGCAATATCGCCAGCCGTTGCCAAACCGTTTGGATTATTGGCTTTCACAGAACCATCGGTAGTATTGTCAAATCCGCCAACATCAACAGTCAATGCACCATCGTTATTGATAGACAATGGAGAATTTTGGTCAACATTGATGTCATACGCAATACCATCTTTGCTGCCTGAAACTTTGGTGCCTTTGCC
>JAFSQZ010000144.1 GCA_017446355.1 Neisseriaceae bacterium | reverse complement strand
CGCGTTTAATCAATTTCAGGCAGCCTGAAATCAGTTTATTGGGTTTGTCAATAAACTATTTTATGTGGCGAAAATTTATCCAAGTTAGTTAAGGAAAACAACAATGCACTTAAAACCCAAATTAAAACGGGTGGGCAACAAAGTTGCCCACCCTACGCTTGCTAATGGAGAAAAGAACATTAGAATTGTTACCAAACTAGGTAGTAAAATTATTATCACTGCCTACCCTGTTAAATAATTTATTATTGGAAAATATTTATATGAAGCCTAAAATTTGCCCATTCTGTGAACAAGATTATATTTATAGATATTTTATCGAAAAAACAAAAGAAGAAGTTTTCCTTTGCCCTGAATGTGATAGTCTTTGGTTTAATCAAAAAGATATTGGTTCACCAAGGGGTTCTAATTATGAAGATGCATTCAATGAAAGAGGTATTGAACCTACTTGGGATGATGAATTATATCAAAATATTTTATATGAATAATCCAGCAAGCGTAGATACTATCTTTCCAGTCAAGCCTAAATTGCAAAAAAACTCACACAGTTTGGGCTTGATAAACGGTTTGGTGTTTGAGTACACCAAAACAAATGTGTACCAATCGGCGCATACTAGCAAGGTAGGGTGGGCAACTTGTTGCCCACGCGTTTAATCAATTTCAGGCAGCCTGAAATCAGTTTATTGGGTTTGTAGATGAAAATATTTTATTTGGCGAAAATTTATCCAAGTTAGTTAAGGAAAACAACAATGCACTTAAAACCCAAATTAAAACGCGTGGGCAACAAGTTGTCCACCCTGCGCTTGCTGTTCATTCAAGTTTTCAGGCAGCCTGAAACGAAGAAGGCATAACAAAGTAATGATTTAATATTAAAAATCATTGGGTTGAATTTTGGAAACGTGTTGAAAATATTGTAAATAGTCGTAAAGTAGAGAAAAGTGTCAACAATACTGGGGTTTTATAATTGACGTAAGCAAGTTTGATAAAGGTTTTCAGGCAGCCTGAAAACACGTCCGTGTTCATCGGTGGGCATTAGGGTAACTTGCGCACGCACGCAAAGTTGGTTTTGATAATAAATGGTTTGCTCTACGATGATTTGACGAGATTGTACAGCAATGATTTTAGTGTGAATATGAAGTTCTTCATCTAGCGATGCGGCACGGCGATAGCGAATATTGAGTTGCGCTACAACCAATTGAGCTGCGCGTAAATCATCTTTGAGTTGTTTTTGTGCGAAAAAATGCCAACGCGCAGCTTCAAGAAATTCAAGATAACGCGCGTTATTGACATGACCATAGCCATCAAGATGGTAGTTGTGTACGTGTTGAATATACGGCATCAGAATACTTCACGTTCTAATGGTTCTTCGCTTAAATCGGTAACAATGCTGGATAGTTCAACGGCAAACCATGCTTGAAAAATGTCGGCATCAATATCGGGCCACAAAATTTTATCTTCACACCAATCAGCAAGTTCTGCGGTGAAAATTTCTGCTGTGTGTTTATCCACTTCGTCCCATACTTCATCGGCATTTTGGCAGGCTGCGATTAAGTAAGAGTTGGCATCTTGTTGCAAGTCTTCTAATGAGATACCACTTAAATCGCTGTTTGGTAAACTGTTGAGCCAATTCCAAAAGGGCGGTTGTGGAATAACAATGATAACGCTGCGATTGACTTCGTACATATTGGTTTCCTTGTGGTCGGTCAAAGTAGGCAAAACGATATTCTAACAAAAAGCGTTTTTTTGCAAAACGGTTTAAGGGTGAATATTGGTTTCTGATGCGGCGTGTGGTGTATCGGTGATTGATTTTTGGTTGTTATCGTTCAGGCTGTCTGAAACAGGCGTATCTTCTAATGTTGCGTCAACGGTTTGTTCAATAGTTTTATCAGTGGTTTCAGGCTGCTTTTGTTCTTCGGTGTTGGTTAATTCTTCTGGGTCAACCAATTCAGGGTCAGTTAACTCTTCATCACTATTGGTCTCAGATACAACACCGATTTGTTGATTGCGCATACCAATATAAATATCACGCATCGCGCTGTATTTATCCAATGCCATTTGGTTAAGCGTTTCGGTTTCGTCTATCAAGGATTCACGTTTGTCTACTGCATTCACTGCACTTAAACCATAGCGCACACTGTTTTCGTGAATCAGTGCTTCTGGAGTGTATACGGTGCTGATGCCTGTGCCAACACCATCACGTACGGTAGACGGTCCTAAAAGTGGTAAGACTAAATAATTGCTGTCTTTCCACCCCCAAGAGGCGAATGTGTCGCCTAACGTGTTTTTATTGTTGGGCATTTGCACGGCATCGGCGAAGTTGATTAAGCCCCCCAAACCGAAAGTGGTGTTAAATGCTACGCGCATAAAATCGTTACCTGCTTTGGCAATGTCGCCACGCAAAACATTGGCACCAAAACTGTGTACATCACGCAAATTATCAAAGAAATTACGCACTGCAGAACGAATAGGTTGTGGCGTTACTGCTCGATAACCTTTGGCAACAGGTGTCATTACGTAACGGTCGGCAACTTCATTAAATTGAAACATTGTGCGATTATAAGGTTCGTAAGGGTCGCGTGTGTTGTCTGCCAAAGCGTTGCTAGACAAGGCTAATGAAAGAGCGATGAGCCAAAAGTGTTTCATGCAGTTATCCATTCCTGAATTTCGTAAAGTTGTGCCAAATCATTGACGGCATTGGGAAGATTTTTAACAGACAAAGGCTCGTTCAAATTATTGTTTGAGCGAGCGCGTTTGGCTATCAGTAAAAGTGATAAACACGCCGAATCTGCTTGGTGAACTTTGGCAAAATCCAGCGCGTTTATTTCAGGCAGCGTACATTGTTTTGCAAACGCGCGACACATATCGGCATTTAAAGTGCGTACATTAACGATGCCACTGATAAATAAAGTGTTTTGCTTAATTTGAGTTTGCATTATTTACTGCCATTTTTGGCTTTTAAATCAGCGATTAAGCCATCAATACCTTTTTGTTTTAATATGGGAGCAAATTGTTTGTTTTGTGCTACAACCAAGTTGATAACACCTTCAATAACAACATTATGCACCAAATATTTATTGCCGTGTGGCGCAGTGCTGAATGTCATTTTCACAGGTTGTTTGCCAGCAGACGTAACCACCGCATTAACATCAACAATTTTGCCACCGTTGCGTTCAATAGGTTTATTATTGATTTCTACTTTGGCGTTTTTATACGCTAACATTTGTTGCGAATAAGTGCGCACTAAAAGAGTTTTTACTTCTTTAACCAAAGCAGCTCTTTGTGCAGGTGTTGCTTTATTCCATTGCACACCAACAGCGGTACGCGTCATACGTTCAAAGTCAAAATAAGGCAAGGCATAATTTTCGGCTTCTTTTTTCACTGCTACGTCATTTTTGCCATTGGCTTTTTTCAAAATGGTCAAAACTTGTGAAGCATTTTGACGCACTTGATTAACGGCATCTTGTGGGGCAGCAAAGGCAATATTGATGCTTAATAAAGCTGCGCCAAGCCATTTTGCAACAGTCATTTTTCTCATATCAG
This sequence comes from Neisseriaceae bacterium, assembly GCA_017446355.1. Classification (GTDB taxonomy): domain Bacteria; phylum Pseudomonadota; class Gammaproteobacteria; order Burkholderiales; family Neisseriaceae; genus RGIG3394. The sequence goes on along the minus strand of JAFSQZ010000144.1, from coordinate 5,021 downwards.
TTTCCTTCGTTTGACGTGGTTTGAGAATTGTCATCTTTGTTCATCAATTGACCAACCACTTGGTTAATCATATTTTCTAAAACCAGTGCGGAGCTGGTGATTTCAATGTAATCGCCATCGGCGAGTTTTTCATCACTACCACCTTGATTGAGTCCGATGTATTGCTCACCCAATAAGCCAGAAGTGAGAATTTGTGCATTTGCATCGCTACTGAATGCGTATTGTTGGTTTAATTCCAAACCGACTTTGGCTTGGAAATTTTGTGGGTCAAGTTCAATGGATTTTACGCGCCCAACCAAAACACCTGCAGTTTTGATGGGGGCTTGGGGTTTTAAACCGCCAATATCTTCAAATTCTGCGTAAACGGTGTAGGTTTTTTGGCTGCCTGAAAATCCTTGCTGTCCGCCTGCCACACGAAAAGCTAAAAGTGCCAATGCGCCCAAGCCGAGTAAAACAAATAAACCGACCCAAAATTCTAAAATGCCTTTTTTCATGTTGTTTCTCTTTTTCAGGCTGCCTGAAAAACAAGCAGCATTATCAAATAATATGGTTTAAAAGAAGTTAATAGGGTTTAAAAAGGGGTTATGTTTGTGTTAAATTAGGTAAACATAAATGCGGTTAGGATAAAGTCAATGGCCAATACCACCAATGCAGAGGAAACTACTGTACGCGTACTGGCGCGTAAAATACCTTCGGCTGTGGGGCGACAGTGAAAACCTTGATAAACGGCAATTAAGGTTACAGCAACACCAAAACAGAATGATTTAATCAAACCGTTGATGACATCGTAATGTAAGTCAATATTGTTTTGCATCTGCGACCAAAAAATGCCATTGTCTAATCCCAACCATTTCACACCAATTAAATAAGCACCAATGATGCCAGCAATGTTAAATATACTGGCTAATAATGGCATAGAAATGACCCCTGCCCAAAAACGTGGTGCCACCACGCGTGCAACAGGGTTTACTGCCATAACTTTCATAGCTTCTAGTTGTTCTGTGGTTTTCATTAAGCCGATTTCACTGGTCATCGCACCACCTGCGCTGCTGGCAAATAAAATCGCTGCCAACACAGGACCTAGTTCACGCAACAGTGATGCGGCAACCATAAAGCCTAAAACGTCTGCGGATTTGAATTTTGCCAGTTGCGTATAGCCTTGCAAGCCTAAAACCATACCCACAAAAAGTCCTGACACGGCAATAATCAATACCGACAATACGCCTGAAAAATACATTTGCCGAATCACTAAACCCAGTCGCAACAAAGCTTGTGGCAACAATGCGAGAATTTGCAACAAAAACAACACATTCGCCCCCAATGAGCGAATAAGCGATAAAGTGTAGCGACCAATGTTGGAAATAAAGTTCATAACACAATCAATTTAAAAGTTCAGGCTGCCTGAAATTAGGCGGCCAATAAATCACTGCGTAAATCCGTAGCAGCTGGATAGCGAAATGCCACAGGACCATTCGGTAAACCACCGAGAAATTGACGAATCCATTCGGAATCGGATTGTTCCATTTCTTTTGGGCTGCCTGAAAAAATAATTTCACCTTCTGCCAAGAAAATGACTTGGTCGGCAATGTTGAGCGACTCTTGCAAATCGTGCGTTACCATAATACTGGTTGAGTGCAAGGCTTTATTGACGCGGTGAATTAAGTGTGCAATCACGCCCAAAGAAATGGGATCAAGTCCTGTAAACGGTTCATCGTAAAGCATCAATTCTGGATCAAGCGCAATGGTTCGCGCCAAAGCAACGCGTCTTGCCATACCGCCTGACAATTCAGATGGCATTAAGTTTTCAACACCACGCAAACCAACTGCATTCAGTTTTAGCAATACTAAATCACGAATCATATTTTCAGGCAGCGCGGTCAATTCGCGCATTGGAAAAGCGATGTTGTCATACACGGATAAATCGGTAAATAAGGCACCGTGTTGAAACAAAACGCCCATACTGCGGCGGTGTTCATTTAATTCTGCGTTAGAAAACTGGGTTAGCGATTTACCTTTAATCAATATTTCGCCTTGATTGGGCTGTAATTGACCAGTGATTAAACGCATTAAAGTGGTTTTGCCGCTGCCTGAACCACCCATTAACGCGGCAAATTTCCCTGCTTCAATGGTGAAATTGATGTTGCGCAAAATCGCGCGTTCACCATAGGCAAAAGCAACATTTTTGAATTCAATAAAAGGTGTGTCCATGACAAAAAATAAAAGTAAAAACAACGCATTTTAAGACGGTATTTATGATAAATCAAATTATTAGCAAAATCTGATGGATTGAAACCTTTGCAAAGCTCTACTTTTTATATTTGTCATTACTGAATGCAAGTGAAGAATATTTTAAAAAAAATAATCAATTAAGATTGTTCATTTTCCTACGAAAAATTCCGAATGACGCGTTTTGTGGTGCGCTCAAATAAAGAAACATTTTATTTTAATAAAAAGGCTGAAACCTTTGCAAAACTTGTCATTCTGAACTTTTCGCAGAAAAGTGAAGAATCTCATTCTTTGTTTGATAAAGATTTTTCCCTTTCACTTCGTTCAAGCTCAAAATGACGAATAGTACAAAGTAGGGTTTTGTAAAGGTTTCAGGCTGCCTAACAATCTATTCAGGCAGCCTGAAACTTATTCAGTAATTACTCTGCATTTTCTTCCAATTGCAAAGCTTTCTTATAAAACACATCAGCTTTTTGAGCATCTTTTGGCACACCCATACCTTTTTGATACATATCACCCAAATAACGACAAACTGTTATGGCAACCAAATTATCTGATTCGATTTCATTATGGCACGCTTTTTTAAAAAAATAAGCAGCTTTGCCAACATCTTTTTTGATATACACTTTTGCACCATTAACAGGATCATCACGATATATTTGGGCAATTAAATAACAAAAATAACCATTGCCAATTTCACAAGATTGCTCAAGTAAAGATAATGCACTAGGAATTTGTGATGCATCGCCTGCCTGTAACTTTTGTAAAATAGCGACCAGCTTTGGCATAATTTCTACTTGTTTTGTCATTACACAAGCTTCCTTATCGCCCGCTGCACAATATTTTTCAAACACACCCAACACAGTCTTATTTTCAGACAAAGCTTTCCATTGTTTTGGGTCGTTCCAATCATCAGTAACAAATGACTCTTTTAATTGTGTCAATGCCGCTAATTCTTCAAAAGTTATATCCACTTTGTCCAGCGCATTATCTGCATATATTCTCAAAGACAAACTCATTAAACACAAAAGCAAAATTTTTTTCATTTTTAAAACGCCATAAATTATGATTAAAAAATGTTTCAGGCTGCCATGAATAGGTTTTCAGGCAGCTTTTTTATTGTTTATTGAAATATTTCTTTATTTTTCTTCTTTTGCAAGATTTCCGTCCACAATCACATTTAATTTTCCTGTGTTGGGATCCATCACTAAACCGTGAACAAGAATTTTTTTCGGCATAAGTGGGTGGTGGCGAATCATAGAAACGGTGTGGCGAACGCTGTCTTCTACGTTGTCAAAACCTGTTAGCCAGTTTTCTAAATCTACACCAGCGTGATGTAGTGTGTCAATGCGGTCTTGGGGAATGCCAAAAGTTTGTGCTTTGTCTAAAAAGGCTTTGGCGTTTAGTCCGCGCATACCGCAATCATAGTGCGCCACAACCATTATTTCTTCTACGTATAAATCAAATACTGCAACCAATAACGAACGCATTACGGCTCCCCAAGGGTGGGAAACGACGGCACCTGCATTTTTGATGAGTTTAACTTCACCATTTTTTACACCCAAAGCGGCTGGCAAAAGTTCCATAATGCGCGTGTCCATACACGATAAAATGGCAAGTTTACGCTCTGGGTATTTGGTGGTTAAAAAGGGTTTATAAGCACCTTGTTCAACGAATGCTTTATTGTGTTGCAAAATGGTGTGTAATTCCGACATTTTCATTCCTTGTCCATTCCTTGCGGTGTTCAGGCTGCCTGAATGATTTTAAGGGCGTTGTTGTTCAATCGGTAATTGTTCGGAAGTGCGACCAAAACGGCGTTCTCGTTGCGTAAACGATGTAAAGGCACGATGAATTTCTTCGTCATTGAAATCTGGCCACAACACGTCAGTGAAATACAATTCCGCATACGCCATTTGCCAAAGCATAAAATTGCTGATGCGTGTTTCACCACCTGTGCGAATAAATAAATCAGGTTCTGGTGCGTCAGGCAACATCAATTTTTGGGTTAAATCGTCTTCACTAATATGGGTTTTGCCTTCGGCGATTAAGGCGTTGGCTGCCTGTAAAATGTCCCAACGACCACCATAATCAGCGGCGATGGTTAGCGTTAATCCTTGATTATTTTGCGTGAGTTCTTCGGCTTGCAGAATGCCTTGTTGAATTTCTGGTGCGAAACGACTGCGGTTGCCAATGACTTTTAAACGCAAACCGTTTTCGTGCATTTTGATGACTTTCTTTTGCAAAGCACTTAAAAATAGTCCCATTAGAAATGAAACTTCATCAGCAGGTCGCCGCCAGTTTTCAGTAGAAAAGGCAAATACGGTCAAATATTCAACACCTGCTTGGCTACATACGCGACACATATTTTCCAATACATCTAAACCGCGTTTATGCCCCATCACGCGTGGTAAAAAACGTTTTTTTGCCCAGCGTCCATTACCGTCCATAATCACGGCAACGTGGCGTGGAATTTGGGTGCGTGGCAAAATACTTTGTGTACTACTTGCACGAGTCATTGGAAATCCTTTCGGTCTGTATGTTACACACAATATTCAGGCTGCCTAAAACTTGATTTCAGGCAGCCTGAAAAATAGATAAAAATAAATGATTAAATGGTCATTAAATCTGCTTCTTTTGCGGTAAGCATTTTGTCTACTTCGGCAATGAATTTATCTGTTAATTTTTGCACAGATTCTTCACCACGACGCGCATCATCTTCGGAAATTTCTTTGTCTTTCAATAATTTTTTAATATGGTCATTCGCATCACGGCGCACGTTGCGAATAGAGATGCGT
>JAFSQZ010000143.1 GCA_017446355.1 Neisseriaceae bacterium | reverse complement strand
CGCCTGGCCTACTTTTGGTCTGAATTGACTATAAACCGCATTCAGGCTGCCTGAAAAATGAAAACAGCGTGGGTAACTTGTTGCCCACCTTACGCTTGCTTTGTCGTTATCGTCTTTGGGTGTGTTTTTCAAGGTTTCTGGCTGCCTGAAAGAATGAAAATAATCATTGTCATTGTATAAAATACTTTTAAATCAGTAGATTGAAACCTTTGCAAAACCTTACTTTGCACTATTCGTCATTTTGAGTGTTAGCGAAAAATCTTTATAAAACAAAGAATGAGATTTTTCACTTTTCTGCGAAAAGTTCAGAATGACAAGTTTTGCAAAGGTTTCAGGTTGTTACAGTTTGCTGTCGCAAACTTTGCAATGACAGTGTTTTTATTTCAGGCAGCGTCTGTGTTGGTTTGAAAGGTTTCAGGCAGCACTAATTCGCCTAATTCGGTCAGTGGTGGTAAATCTTCCAAGTTTTTGAGTTGAAAATCGCTTAAAAAGGTTTTGGTGGTCGCCCAAAGAGCAGGTTTACCGATGGTGTCGCGTTGTCCGATGATTTCTATCCAGCCACGCTCTTGCAGGGTTTGCATAACGTTTTGGGAAACACTGACTCCGCGAATGTTTTCAATATCACCACGTGTAACAGGTTGTTGATAAGCGATGATGGCGAGTGTTTCCATTACGGCGCGTGAGTAGCGTGGTGTGCGGGTGTCGCTTAATGCTTGTGATAGGGTTTCGTGTGCTGCACTGCTGAGTTGAAATCGCCAGCCTGCTGCGGTGTGTGTCAAAGTTAAGGCGCGGTTTTGCCAACGTTGTTGTAGGTTTTCTAAAATGTCGTTGAGCTTATCAGAAGAAAGCGTGGGCGTAATGAGTTGGCGCAAAGTTTTTTCGCTTTGCGGTGCGTCTTGTAGTAATAAATAAGCTTCAATGAGATGTTCTGGATTCATTTTCAGGCTGCCTTACCATTCTAATAGGTGTCGTTTTGCACGTGTTTTAAACGTCCAGTTTTTGGTGTGCGTTTGTTGGTTTTGTTGATATTTGAAGCTGACTTGGTATGTGGTGTTGAATTTGAGTTTGTCTAAACTAAACAGTGCAAATTCGTTTTCACTCAATAAACGATTAGGGTCGTTTTGTGCCGTGAGAATGCGCGTGTTGGTGATTTCACCATCGGGCGCGGTTAAGGTGAATGAAATCATTTTCACAGGACTTTGTTCGCCATAAAATGCGATGCTAACAGGATTACCTGTTTGTTTTCTATCTGGCATAGGATTGGGAAATTCTCTGCCGTCATAAATGGGGTCTATGTTGTTGCCAATGGGAAACATTACAGGTTCTAGACGTTCTGCTGGTGGCGTGTTGATGGCAATGTTGACTTTTTGTTCTAAACAGTAGGTGGTCAGAATATAGTTGGCGGCAATGGCGTTTGATCGGTTGTCGCACAATTCTCGGTATTTGCTGCTGCCTTGATTGATAACAAAAGCGTTGTAGCGTCCTCGCGCCCAAGATGCGCCTGCTTCATCGTGTTGAGGATTGAGTAAACTTAAACGATGGTATAGCGCAGTCATTAAGCCGTCTACACTGCTTTTTCCTGAACGCGCCCAATTGCTGATGGTTAGGTTTTCGGCAATTTGTGCAGGGTAACCAACATAAGTGGCGCGGTTTTGTGCGGTTTTGCCTGTGAAACCAGCAGCACCAGAATCGTTTTCATCGTGTCCTTCTGCTTTGCGTGTCAGGTATTGGGCGTGGTTTTTTGCGGATAACGCTAAAAGTGAATTAAATTCTAGCTTGTCAACACCTGCTTGAGCACGCCAAAAATTAACGCGATCTAAACCGTATTTGGCTTCGCGTTCAGGGGTGTAACGCCATTGCGAAACATAAATCATTGCACCAATTAAAATGATTGCAGGCAGCCAAAATTTGATTAAACGGCGTTTAATGGGGTCAAAATAAGATTCTTGATGTTGTGGTTTTCTACGCGTTGTTTGGCGTATTGTGTTTCGTTTTGTATTCATTATTGATGCTTTCAGGCAGCCTGAATTAAGATTCAGGGTTTTGAGATTTTCCTTGTCGCGCTGCTTTTTTAGCGGCGCGTTCTGCTTTTAAGGCAGCTTCTTTTTGGCGTGCGACTTTTAACCATTGTTCCCATTGATTAGGGGTTTCCAATGTAATCCGACCAATCACACCTTCGCGAAAATCCGTCAAAATATTTTCCGCGCATTTTTGGTAGTTAATGCGTCCACCGCCAAGCAATGCGCCACGTTTTTTCGCAATCCATTCCAGCCACGCCACATCGTCCCAATGGCTTGATGGATTTTTGTCCGCCGCGTAACGTGTTTGCAAAAGAGATAAATAATGACGGCGCAAATAATCCAATAACACCAAAGCCACTTCTTCTTCGTCCAAAGCATTACGTCCCACCGCGCCACTTGCTGCCAAATTGTAGCCACTTTCTTCTACAATAATTTTCGGCCACAACATACCAGGTGTATCGTATAACCAAAAATCATCGGCTAAAAACAAGCGTTGTTCGGCTTTGGTGATACCAGGTTCATTACCTGTTTTCGCGGATTTTTTACCAAGCATTGAGTTAATCAACGTGGATTTGCCTACATTCGGAATACCGCAAATCAACACGCGCAAAGGTTTATCAATGCCACGACGATTAGGCAATAGGGCGCGACATTCATTGATGATTTTGTTGACAGCAGCTTTTTCTGAACTGTCCAAAGCAATGGCTTTAGTTTGATTTTGCGCATTAAAAAACGCTAACCACAATTGGGTGCGTTCAGGGTCGGCAAGGTCTTGTTTATTCAAAATTTTTAATTTCGGCTTACCTTTGGACAATTGTGCCAACAATGGATTTTCACTTGATGCAGGCAGTCGCGCGTCCAGCATTTCAATCACCATATCCACGTTTTTAATACGATCGGCAATGGCTTTTTTTGCCTTATTCATATGACCAGGAAACCATTGAATTGCCATAATAACCTTTCATTACACGCCCATTCAGGCAGCCTGAAAAAAAAAGACACCATTATAACAGCTTGAAAATAAACAAGCGAACCTGTCAAACAAACCAGCATTGGTTCTCCCCATATATCTTATCTTTTCTACGCAAAAAGTGTAATGAGAATGCTTGTGATGATGTGGCGTGATAAAATCGCGTGTTGATGACAACTAAAAATCAACCCTTTGGAAAGTAAGATTATGACCATTAAAACTTATATTACCGATACTGCGCGTAAAGCGCGAGAAGCGTTTTATCAATTGGCGCACGTGGATTCTGCTGCGAAAAATGCCGCTTTATTGCGTTTGGCAGATTTGATTGCACAAAATGAAACTTCGTTGCTTGAAGCCAATGTTCAAGATATTGCAGCTGCCGAACAAAAGGGATTGAGTGCTGCTTTAATTGACCGTTTAAAAATCACTTCAAGCAGCCTGAAAAATATGTGTGAGGGTTTGCAACAAATTGCTGCGTTGCCTGACCCTGTTGGTGAAATGGACGAGTTTCGTTTGCGTCCAAACGGTTTGAAAATTGGCAAAATGCGCGTGCCATTGGGTGTGATTGGTATAATTTACGAAGCGCGTCCAAACGTTACCATTGATGCGGCAGCGTTGTGTTTGAAATCAGGCAATGCGTGTGTGTTGCGTGGTGGTAGTGAAGCTTTTCGCTGTAATATGGCGTTGGCAAAACTGATTCAGCAAGCTTTGAATGAAACTGGGCTGCCTGAATATGCGGTTTGTTTTGTGGAAAATACTGACCGCGAAAGCGTGGGTGCGATATTGCAAGCGGTGGGCTTGATTGATGTGATTATTCCACGTGGAGGAAAAAGTTTGGTGGCGCGTGTGAGTGAACAAGCGCGCGTGCCTGTGATTAAGCATTTGGACGGTATTTGCCACGTTTATATTGATGAATTTGCCGATAAAACCAAAGCGATTGATATTGCCATGAACGCAAAAACTTCGCGTTATGGTACGTGCAATACGATGGAAACTTTGTTGGTACACGCTGCTCGTGCTGCGGAAATTTTGCCTGAATTGGCACAAAAATATGCAGAGAAAAATGTGGAACTTCGTGGCTGCCTGAAAACACGTGAAATATTGCCAAATATTGTTGCCGCCACTGAAGAAGATTGGGCAACCGAATATCTTGCGCCTGTGTTGTCTATTAAAATCGTTGATGATTTTCAGGCTGCGGTGTCGCATATTAACCAATACGGTAGCCATCATACCGACAGTATTGTTACGGAAAATTATACTTTGGCAAACTTATTCTTGCGTTTAATTGACAGTTCAAGTGTGATGGTAAATGCTTCAACGCGTTTTGCTGATGGTTTTGAATATGGCTTGGGCGCGGAAATTGGTATTTCTACCGATAGATTACACGTGCGCGGTCCTGTTGGTTTGCACGGTTTGACTTCGCAAAAATGGATTGTATTGGGTGATGGTCAAGTACGCGGTTAAGTCATTGATTTTGTGATTAAGATAAATAGTTCAGGCAGCTTAAATGAAGGTTTCAGGCTGCCTGAAATGCGTTATAAGGTTTTTATGCAACACTTTTCTTTATGTTCACCAAAAAACCGCTTAATTCTCGCGCCGATGCAAGGTTTGTGTGATGCACCGATGCGCGATTTGCTCACAAGAATTGGTGGTTATGATGAATGCGTCAGTGAATTTGTACGCATCACACATACTTTGCATTCGCGTGCCACGTGGTTGCGCCATATTCCTGAAATTGCTCAAAATAACCAAACTTTTGCAGGCGTGTATTGTGTGTCACAATTATTGGGTAGCGATGAGAAAATGATGTTGCAAAACGCACTTCGTTTGGTCAAATTGGGCGTGCGCAAAATAGATTTGAATTTTGGTTGTCCTGCGCCAACGGTCAATAAACATCAAGGTGGCGCGGTGTTATTGAAAACGCCAGAGCGCGTTTATCAAATTGTGAAAACCCTACGCAATGGGCTGCCTGAACAAATTGTTTTAACCGCTAAAATGCGTTTGGGTTTTGATAATACCGATTTATGTTTGGCTAATGCACAAGCCATCGCTAATGGTGGCGCAGCAGCTTTAACCGTACACGCACGCACCAAAGTACAAGGCTACGAACCTCCTGCGCATTGGGAATGGTTAAAAATCATACGCGAAGCGGTGGATATTGATGTGATTGCCAACGGTGATGTGTTTTGTTTACAAGACTATATTGCGATTGTGGAACAAAGTGGTTGTCGTGATGTAATGATTGGGCGTGGTGCAGTGATGCGCCCTGATTTGGCGCGACAAATTAAACAGTATTTAAATGGACAAACTGTTCAGGCAGCCGATTTTAATGAAGTGTTGGATTGGATACGCTTGTTTTTTACTTTGTGTTGCGAAAAAGAAAATCATCACCGCTATGCCATTGCACGCTTAAAACAGTGGCTGGGTATGATGAAAAACGTTTACCCCGAAGTGATACGCTTGTTTGCTGATATTCGGACGCTGAAAGAAAGCGATGAAATAGAACGCGTGTTACAGCAATTTTAGAAAAATAGGATTGTTGACGACTTTTTCTGTAACTTATTGTCTTATAACGAAAAATTACAAAGTAAAGATGCTTTGAATAAAAGATGGACAGTTTTTACAAATAAAGGTTTCAGGCAGCCTGAAACCTTTGAAAAACGCGTTATTCTGAATTTTGTAGGAAAAATAATCATTTCAACTGATTGTTTTATAAAGTATTCTTCGCTTGCATTCAAAATGATAAATGGGGGTTATTTCCAAATTTTATTTTGACGTGTTAGATAAACACTGTCATTAAATGTAGATAAACATTCTGGTTTATAGGCGATAAAAGTCGCCGCGCTGATGCCACTTAAAAATGCTTCACCCCAGCTTAATAGAAAAAATACAGGAAATGCGTTTTGCCATACGATGCTGCCTGAAAATATTTGATAAGTATGCAGTAATCCACAAATCAGTAAACTTGTGCATACCATACTTAATGCACCTGCAAAAAAACTGTTGATAAAAATATATACAAATAATTGTCGTGGTAAAAAACGCAGTGTTAAATAGCGTAAACCACTGTTTATGATACAAGAAGGAAGTAACAAAAATAAAGCGTTGAATGCAAATATTTCGCTATAAGATGCGCCAAAAAGCAGTGAACCTTGTATGAAAAGTAAAACACTTCCCATTAAAAATGCAGCTGGTGCGCCTATCATCAGTGCCGTTAAATTTAATGCGAGTAAGTGGTAAGTCATACCATTTAAATGACCACCTTCTAGTTCAATACTCATCTGCCAAAATATGCTCATTATGATGACACTTGCTATCCAAGCAATAGGCTTTGCTTGCGTTTTGGCGGTTTGGATTTTCCATATAAACCAAACCAATAATCCTAAATAAGGTAGCCAAAACCACCATAAATAAGGAAGTGAAAACCAAGTGGGTAAAAAAATCATACGAGTGCCTTTTTATGCTAGGCTGAAACCTATTTGTTATAAAGTGCAAAGATTTCAGAACTAGGCGGTGTTGTTTTAAGTGGTGTGTGTTTTAACGCAATAAACGGTTATGGCGAATGATATAGTATAAAGCAGCAGTTGCGTGAATAAATATTGTGTGTTTAAATCTGTTTTTTCTCAAAAATACACATTTCTTAACTTTTTCTAACATCACCCAAATTCAATAAAGGAGTGGTTATTGTATGGACCAAACGTCTGTGATTCAATCATTAGATAAAGCTGTTGGTGCAGTAGGTAATATTGTTTGGGGTCCTTTTATGCTAACGTTATTGGTGGGCACAGGCTTGTTGCTCACTTTTCGTTTGCAATTATTGCAATTCTGGCAGCTACCTTACGCGCTTAAACAAGCGTTTTCAATAAAAAATAGATCAGAAAAAGATGATGCGGGCGAAGGTGATGTTTCTCATTTTGGTGCGTTAATGATTGCACTTTCTGCCACAATTGGCACAGGAAATATTGCAGGCGTGGCAACGGCTGTTGCATTGGGCGGTCCTGGTGCGGTGTTTTGGATGTGGATGACAGCATTGGTTGGTATGGCAACCAAATATGGCGAAGCGGTGTTGGCGGTGAAATACCGTCAAATCAATAGTAAAAATGAAATGTCTGGCGGACCTATGTACTACATTGAAAAAGGTTTGGGCTTAAAGTGGCTGGCTGTATTGTTTGCTTTATTCGCTGTGTTGGCATCATTTGGCATCGGCTCTTCGGTACAATCTAATTCTGTTGCAGACGTGGTGTACGGTACGTTTCATATACAACCTTTGGTAACAGGTATTGTGTTAACTGTGTTAACAGGTGTTGTGTTATTGGGTGGTGTTCAGTGGATTTCCAAAGTTTCATCTGTGATTGTACCTTTAATGGCTGTGGGGTATGTGGCAGGAGGAATACTGATTTTATTGATGAATGTGGAAGTGTTGGGAACAGCTGTATCCATTATTTTTACCGATGCGTTTTCTGCACGTGCGGTGGCAGGCGGCACTTTTGGTAGTATGGTGCGTTTTGGTGTGGCGCGTGGTGTGTTTTCTAATGAAGCTGGTATGGGATCCGCACCTATTGCCGCAGCAGCTGCCAAAACCGATCATTCTGTGCGCCAAGCTTTGGTGTCTATGACTGGAACGTTTTTAGATACAATTATTGTGTGTAGCATTACCGGTATTGTGTTGGTAATGGGCTTAATCAAAATGAATATGATAGACCCTATTTCAGGTCAGTATCTTGTGCAGGATATTACGGTGGGTGCTAAATTAACCACAGATACTTTTGAATATATGTTGCCAGGATTTGGTGGCATATTGGTTACAGTGGGATTGATTTTCTTTGCGTACAGCACGGTTTTGGGTTGGTGTTATTATGGCGAGAAATGTGTGTCTTATCTAATGGGCGATCGTTTTATTGCCCCATATCGTTTTTTGTACACAATTACGGTATTACTGGGTTGTCTTGCCGTGCAAACGGGTGTGAAAACCGATCAAGCTGGTGTGAAATTGGTTTGGAATATTGCTGATACATTTAACGGTTTGATGGCAATACCAAACTTGATTGCATTGCTATTGCTGTCTAGTGTGATTGTGGCAGAAACGCAAGATTTTATGGATAAGCGCAAACGTGGGATATTGAAATAATTTAGATGACGATTTTTTTTCAGGCAGCTTGTTTTCAGGCTGCCTGAAAGTTTTTGATTAAACTATAAACCAAGTTTTTCCATCACAAAATCAATGTCCTTGTCGCCACGACCTGATAAATTCACCAAAATATGATAATCCTTGCCGTGTTTTGCTGCTTCACGAATAGCATAAGCAGCAGCGTGTGAACTTTCTAGTGCAGGAATAATGCCTTCTTGGCGAGAAAGTGCCAAAAATGCGTCTAAACATTCTTTGTCGTCTGCGGTTGAATAATGAACGCGTCCAGTGTCGTGTAAATAACAATGCTGCGGTCCAACACCTGGATAATCCAAACCAGATGCAATGGAATACACGGCTGATGGCGTGCCGTCTGATTCTTGTAAATAGTAGCAACGGAAACCGTGCATTTCACCTTTTTTGCCAAGCGTAATGGAAGCGGCGTGTCGTCCTGCTTTGTCTAAACCATCGCCAGCTGGTTCTACGCCTGTTAGTTTAACGCTACCATCGTCTAAAAACGCGTTGAAAATGCCCATAGCATTTGAACCACCACCAACACAAGCAACCACTTCGTTTGGTAAACAACCATAAGCTGCCTGAAATTGCTCACGTGCTTCGTGTCCTATGATGGATTGAAAAAAAGCAACCATTTCAGGAAATGGTGCTGGTCCCACTACTGAACCAATGGCGTACATAGTGCCTTGTGGGTCTTTTAAATAGTCTTCAAATGCACTGTCTACGGCTTCTTTTAAAGTTTTTGCGCCAAATGAAACAGGGATAACATTGGCACCAAGCACTTTCATTCGTGAAACATTGGGGTGTTCTTTGGCAATGTCTACTTCTCCCATATGAATGTCGCAAGGCATTCCGAGTAAAGCAGCTGCGGTGGCTAATGCTACGCCGTGTTGACCTGCACCTGTTTCGGCAATCACTTTTTTCTTGCCCAATCGTTTGGCAAGCAATACTTCGCCAATACAGTGATTGATTTTGTGCGCACCTGTGTGATTTAAGTCTTCGCGTTTGAAATAAATATTGGCACCGTTTTTGGATAAGTTGCGTGCGTGATAAACGGGTGAGGGTCTGCCGATATAAGTTTCACGTAATAATTTAAATTCTTTTAAAAAGTCAGCGTCCGTAATCATCGCACGAAAGCCGTCTTCAATTTCTTGTAAAGCTGCTTTTAAGGCTGGGTGTTCAATTTTGCCACCAAATTCACCAAAAAAACCATTGCTGTCTGGTTGAATTTGTTTGTTTAAGCCAATGTCCATAGTGATTTCTTTCAGAAGTGAGAAAATGGGGCATTTTACTCTTATTCAGGCTGCCTGAAAAATACCTTTCATTTGTTATTTGGCGTTTTGCAACTTTTTTCAGGCTGCCTGAAATATTTCAAAATTTCTGTCATTGCTAGACTTGACGATGGTCAAGTCGTGGCAATCTCCTGATTTAATCTGCGTCATTGCCGCTTATCAATCAAAGTCTGTTCTCCGTAGTCAGGAGATTACCACGCATTAACTTCGTTAATGCTCGTAATGACAGTAATTTTTTGGCTGGCTACGCCAAAACTTCGGTTTGATGACTTCGTCATTTCCTTTTATTCGTTTTGCGAATAAAAGATTTCACTTCGTGAAACAAACCTTGTTCTTTTGAAAAAGTTTTTTAAGTGGGCGTGGTGATTTTATAAAAGTTGCTCAATGATGTTTGCAAACTTTTCCGCGCTATTGGGCATAGCTTGGGCGCGTGCATTCATTGCCCATCTTAAACAGTGTTCGCGGGTGAGATTGGCAATGGTTTTGGCTAGGTTTTCAGCATTGAGTTGCGCTTGTGGTAGTAATAAGCCTGCTTGAGCATTGACAAATGAACGGGCGTTGGCTGTTTGATGGTCGTCTACGGCGTGTGGCAAGGGAACCAATAATGCGCCTAAACCTGCTGCTTCAAGTTCTGCTATGGTCAATGCGCCTGCACGACAAATCAGTATGTCGCTATCACGGTATACCGCCGTCATATCATCAATAAATTCAACACAATGGACATTGTTGATGTT
>JAFSQZ010000142.1 GCA_017446355.1 Neisseriaceae bacterium | reverse complement strand
TGCATGGCATGCAAGAGGTCAGCGGTTCGATCCCGCTTATCTCCACCAATTAAAAATGGGTTAGCTTTTTGGCTAACCCATTTTGTTTGTGCGTAATGTTTTTATACCACACCTTGCGCCAACATTGCTTCGGCAACTTTTTTGAAGCCTGCAACGTTTGCACCATTTACGTAGTTGATGTAATCGCCTTCTTTACCGTTGGCAACGCAGTTTTCATGAATGTTTTGCATAATGCCAAACAAGCGTTGATCCACTTCTTCACTGCTCCAAGAAAGACGAATGGCGTTTTGGCTCATTTCCAAACCAGAAGTGGCTACACCACCTGCGTTAGACGCTTTGCCTGGTGCGTACAAGATTTTTGCATTGATGAATGCGTTTACAGCACCCAAAGTTGAAGGCATATTAGCACCTTCTGCCACACAAGTTACGCCATTGGACAATAATGCTTTGGCATCGTTTTCGTCCAATTCGTTTTGTGTTGCGCAAGGTAAAGCGATGTCGCAAGGTACATTCCAAGGACGTTTACCTTCAAAGAATTGTAAACCTTGTTCTTGTGCGTACACTTTCAAACGTTCACGACGTACTTCTTTCAATTCTATTAAGGCAGCCAATTGTTGTTCAGTCATACCTGAATCAGCAAACTGTACGAAACCGCCAGAATCGGAAACGGTTAATACTTTTGCACCCAATTGAATAGCTTTTTCACAAGCATATTGTGCTACGTTACCAGAACCAGAAATCAACACGCGTTTACCTTCAATGCTCAATCCGCGTGTTTTCAACATATGGTTAGCGAAATACACAGTACCATAACCTGTTGCTTCGGGGCGGATTAAGCTACCACCATAAGTTAAGCCTTTACCTGTTAAGACAGATGCGAATTCGTTGCGTACGCGTTTATATTGACCGAATAAGTAGCCAATTTCGCGACCGCCAACACCGATGTCGCCAGCAGGTACGTCTAAATCTGCGCCGATATGACGAGATAATTCAGTCATAAAAGCTTGGCAAAAACGCATCACTTCTGCATCAGATTTGCCTTTGGGGTCAAAGTCTGAACCACCTTTACCACCACCCATAGGCAAAGTGGTCAATGCGTTTTTGAATACTTGTTCAAATGCCAAGAATTTTAAAACGCCTAAATCTACGGTTGGGTGAAAACGTAAACCACCTTTATATGGACCGATGGCGGAATTCATTTGCACGCGGTAACCGCGATTTACTTGAACTTGTCCTTGATCGTCTACCCAAGACACGCGAAACATAATTACACGTTCTGGTTCAACAATTCGTTCTAACAAACCTTGTTGGGTGTATTTTGGATTTTTTGCCAAAAAGGGCTGTAAGCTACCGAACACTTCTTCTACGGCTTGGTGAAATACTGTTTGATTAGGATCGCGTTGTTTGATTTTTTGAAACAATGCATTTAAATCACTCATTTAAAAATCTCCACAATAATAATAATGGTATCAGGTATTAAGTCATAAAAAAGAAATGTTACGCAATTATGTTGATTGAATATCAAGGGATTCGGATTTCATAAAGAACGTTGCGTCGACGCTACGTTCACCATTGCAACCAAGTATTGTGGTCGTTTGTGTAACGGGGTGAAGTTTAACACAATTTTTTCCTTATATTTTTGTCTATATGTGTATTTAATAAATAAAAATGGATTGTGTGTGCAAAATGATATTTATTGAAATTTTCTGCACCTATTGTTGGATTTATTGAAATTTATTTACATAAATTATCGGTAAATTTACTGAAATTTTATTACATAAACCTTATTTATCAATTTCAGGCTGCCTGAAAATTTATTTAGACACTTTATTGAATGCTTTTGCGGTATGATTACGTTTCATTATTTGTTGATTTATTGGGAAACGTAAGATGCAAAGTAAAAAAATAGTGGCACATATTGTTGATTGGCTTCGTGATTACGCAGAAAAAGCAGGTGTTAGCGGTTTTGTAGTCGGTATTTCTGGTGGGATTGATTCGGCAGTGGTGTCTGCTTTGTGTGCGCGTACAGGGTTAACGGTGTTGTGTTTGGAAATGCCTATTCGCCAAAAAACAGACCAAGTCAATCGGGCGCGTTTGCATATGAAACAATTGGCAGAACAATTTGCTAATGTGCAAACACAAACCGTTGATTTAACACCTACATTTGAACGATTTGAACAAACGGTTTCAGGCAGCCAAAGTGAACAGAAATTATTGGCATTGGCAAATACTCGCGCACGCTTGCGTATGCTGACGTTGTATTATTACGGACAAATTAACGGTTTATTGGTGGCAGGAACAGGCAATAAAATAGAAGATTTTGGTGTAGGTTTTTTCACCAAATATGGCGATGGTGGCGTAGACATTAGTCCGATTGCGGATTTGTTGAAAACCCAAGTTTATGAGTTAGCAAAAGAATTGGACATTGCTGCTGAAATTCAGGCAGCTGTTCCTACCGATGGTTTGTGGGACGGTGAGCGTACTGATGAGATGCAAATGGGAGCAACATATCCTGAATTGGAGTGGGCAATGGCACAATATATTGCTGGTCAAACACGAGATGCGTTTTCAGGCAGACAACAAGAAGTGTTTGATATTTTTGTGCGTTTAAATCGTGCAGCACAACATAAAATTCAACCCATTCCCGTTTGCACTATTCCAACAGAATGGCTGAATACTGATCAATAATGTTGTGAAATAACACAATGTTTTTAGCGTTCAGGCTGCCTGAAATAGTTGTAACAGTTATTTTGTAATGAATCCTTATGGATATTGATATGGGTATGATGAATCCACCTAAAATTATCTTTTTTGATATTGACAATACCTTATACATTACCAAAGAAAACCGTATTCCAGAATCCACACTATACGCACTTGATGCGTTGCGTAAACAAGGCATTATTACTGCTATTGCCACAGGACGAACGCTTTCCGTGCTGCCTGAACAAATTCGTCAATTGATTGCAAAGCAGGGGATTGATATGGTTGCGATTATCAATGGACAATATGTTCAATATCAAGGTAAAGAATTAGTGTCGTTTGCGCTTGATGCTGATACAGTGGAAAATGTTGCCAATTATTTTCGCACCAACAATATCGCACACGGTTTTGTAGACGAACAAGGTATTAGTGTTGCGTTAATGAATGATTTTGTGCATCAATCTTGTCAAGAAACAAGGGTGGCGTATCAATACAATCCAGCGCATCAATACGAACGTCCTATTTATCAGATATTGGGCTTTTACCCAGAAGAATATGATGCACACGTTGCCAGTATGCTGCCTGAACATTTAAAATTGGTGCGTTGGCATCGTTTAGGTGTGGATATTTTACCACGCGAAGGTTCAAAAGCACGTGGCATTGCTGCAGCTTTGCAACAACTTGATTTAACATTACACGATGCTTGGGCGTTTGGTGATGGTCATAATGATTTGGAAATGATACAAGAAGTCGCATTTGGCGTGGTGATGGCAGATGGTGAAGAAATTTTAAAAACCTATGCAGACTATGTTTGCCCAAGCGCAAAAGAAGATGGTATTTATCACTGTTTGGTCCAACTCGGTATTATTCAGGCAAGGTAATTGTTGCAAAAAAACTTGTTATTAAGGCTCAAATACACGTAAAAATTAGGTTTAACTTATCAAAATAAGAAATATTTCGTACAATGCGCTATATGTTTTCTTGTTTTTAATAGTAGAAAGTTTAAATTATGAACGATATGCAAATAACCGACCTTTTGGCTTTTGGTGTGAAAAACAAAGCATCAGACTTACATATATCAGCAGGTCTGCCACCTATGATTCGCGTACATGGTGATATGCGTCGGATCAACTTACCAGAGATGAGTGGAGATGGAGTAGGTAAAATGATTGCTTCGGTAATGAATGATTTTCAACGCAAAGCATATCAACAAAATTTAGAAACAGACTTTTCGTTTGAATTACCAAGTATCGCACGTTTTCGCGTTAATGCATTCAATACCAACCGCGGTCCAGCAGCAGTATTCCGTACCATTCCAAGTAAAGTTTTATCTCTAGAAGATTTAAAAGCCCCTAAAGTTTTTGAAAAAATTTCCGACTATCCACGTGGTCTAGTATTGGTAACAGGACCAACAGGTTCAGGTAAATCCACCACATTGGCAGCGATGATGAATTACATTAACGAAAATCATCCAGCACATATTTTAACCATTGAAGACCCTATTGAGTTTGTGCACGAATCTAAAAAAGCACTGATTAACCAACGTGAATTGCACGAACACACACACAGTTTCGCCAACGCCTTGCGTTCAGCATTACGTGAAGACCCTGACGTTATTCTGGTCGGCGAGATGCGCGACCCAGAAACCATTGGTTTGGCATTAACTGCAGCCGAAACAGGGCACTTGGTATTCGGTACTTTGCACACCACTAGTGCAGCAAAAACCATTGACCGTGTGATTGACGTATTCCCAGCAGCAGAAAAAGAAATGGTACGTTCAATGTTGTCGGAATCTTTGCGTGCCGTGATTTCACAAACACTGATGAAAACAAAAGATGGCAAAGGACGTGTTGCAGCACACGAAATTATGATATCTACACCTGCAATTCGTAACCTAATTCGTGAAGCCAAAGTTGCACAAATGCAATCAGCGATTCAAACAGGTCAAAACTACGGTATGCAAACTTTAGACCAATGTTTGCAAGGTTTAGTACGCTCTGGTCAAGTATCATTAGCGGAAGCACGTGCTAAAGCAGCCAACCCAGATATGATTGTTTAATGATTTCAGGCAGCCTGAATTATTCAGGCAGCCTGAAAAATACCATTTAAGGAGT
>JAFSQZ010000141.1 GCA_017446355.1 Neisseriaceae bacterium | reverse complement strand
GGGGGGGGTAAAAGTGTTGTATTTTTGCACTTTTTGGTTTTTTGGGGGTTTTGGGGATTGAATGTGTGATTTTTTTGCTGTGTTTAGAATGATGCGTTTTGTAAAAGCTTTTATGTGTGGTTTAGATAAAGGTTTTAGGCTGCCTGAAAATGTTCAGTGGTTTGGTGAGTTTTGGTGGGCAAGGATGCCCACCCTACGGCTATTGCGTTTGGAATGATGTGTTTTGCAAAAGTTTTTGTGATTGTTGTTTTAAATAAAGGTTTCAGGCTGCCTGAATGGTTTAACGCGTGGGCAACAAGTTGCCCACCCTACCAGTAATTTTGCAATGACGCGGTTTAAATGGGGAGATTGCCACAGTCTTACTTCGTAAGACTTCGCAATGACGCAATAACGCAATGACGCCATTTTGCAATAATGCAATTTATTGCAATGACGTTTTTGTTTTCAATGATGCGGTTTAATTGGGAGATTGCTACGTTCGTTTTGCTCTCTCGCAATGACGGTGGTTTTGTTCTGGCTGCCTGAACATTTAACCTACACGATAGAAGGCTAAACTGCCTAATAAATTGGGCAGTAAGTTGACTTGTTTGCCACTGGTCATTACGGTGCGTTCTAGTACTTGAATGTTGTTTTGTGCGCAAAGACGGTCAAAGTCTTGTAGGGTACACCAGTGTATATTGGGGGTGTTGTACCATTGATAGGGCATTCGTTCGCTGACGGGCATATGTCCAGCAATGGCGAGTTGTAGTCGGTTGCGCCAGTAGCCAAAGTTGGGAAAGGTGATGATGGCTTGTTTGGCTATGCGCGTTAAGTCTAGCAAAATGGTTTCGGTGTTTTGCATGGCTTGTATGGTTTGACTTAATACGACTATGTCAAAACTGTTGTCATTAAAATTGCCTAAACCTTGTTCTAAATCGGCTTGAATGACGTTGATGCCACGTTCTATGGCTGCCTGAACACTGCTTGGCTCTATTTCTATGCCGTAACCTGTGCAGTTTTTTTTGTGCATTAGGGCTGCTAACAGTGCGCCGTCGCCACAGCCTAAATCCAGCACTCGTGAATGAGCGGGAATCCAATCATATATTAGTTGTAAATCATCGCGTAAGTTCATAGTAAGTTCATTCTTGTTGGTTTCAGGCTGCCTGAATGTTATTGTTCACGCAACGCCCAGTTTTTTTCATCGGATTGCCAGTATAGATAGGGAGCTACGTAACCATCTTGGTAGATGATTTGAAAGCTGTTTTCGTTTTGCTTTTGATACGCTGGTTGCCAGCCTTGTTTGTTTTTGATAAATCCTAGTTGTTCTAATGTTTTTAGGTCGTTGCTTTCAGGCAGCTTTTGGTGTTGTTTTTGATAGGTTTGTACGCGCTCTATTAGGGTGTTGCCGTGTTTGATGTCTTTGTGGCGGCGTATTGATAGAGGCATATGTAAATATACCCATATTATGCCTATCATTACGATAAATCCTATCATTAGGCTTTTTATGGTGTCTTTCATTTGCTTACCTTGATGTTGTTCATATATGCACGAACGCCGTCTAAATAGGGTTTGTCTTCCATTAAAAATGCGTCGTGTCCGTGTTGCGATTCTACTTCTATGTATTGTACGTTTTTGCCCGCGCCTATCAGTGCTTTGACGAGTTCTTGTGAGCGTTTGGGCGAAAATCGCCAGTCGCTGCTGAAACTGGCTACAAAAAAGTGTGTGGTGGTGTGTGCTAATGCTGCTTGTAATGAACCGCCGTATTCGGCAACTGGGTCAAAGTAATCCAGTGCTTTGGTCATTAGTAAGTAGGTGTTGGCATCAAAACGGTCGGCAAATTTGTCGCCTTGATAACGTAAGTAGCTTTCTACTTCAAATTCTATGTCGTAATTGTATTTATAGGCATCTTCTCGCATTTTTCTGCCAAATTTGTCGCCCAAACCTTGTTCGGCTAAATAGGTGATGTGTCCCATCATTCGTGCGATGCGTAAACCACGACGCGGTTTAGTGCCAAAACGTGTGTAGTGTCCTTCGTGAAAATCTGGGTCGGTCAAGATGGCTTGGCGTGCAACGTCATTAAAGGCGATGTTTTGGGTGGATAATCTTGGTGAGGAGGCGATGACTAGGGCGTGGCGTACGCGCTCTGGAAAGTCTATGCTCCATTGCAGGGCTTGCATTCCGCCTAAACTGCCGCCTACAACAGCTGCCCACGTTTTAATACCGAAATAGTCGGCTAGTTTGGCTTGACTGCGCACCCAGTCTTTGACGGTTACCAACGGAAAATCTGCACCATAATCTTTGCCTGTTTTTGGGTTTTGGCTTAATGGTCCTGTGCTGCCTGCACAACCGCCTAAATTGTTTAAGCCGATGACGAAAAATTTGTCGGTGTCTATGGGTTTTCCTGATCCGACCATATTGTCCCACCAGCCTGCGTGTTTGTCGTCAGGACGATGTCGCCCTGCAACGTGGTGCGTTCCTGAAAGTGCGTGGCAAATCAAAACGGCGTTGCTTTTGTCGGCATTGAGTTCTCCATACGTTTCTATGATGAGTTCAAAACGGGGTAATACGCTGCCGTTTTGTAGTGTGAATGGTTCTTCAAATGCGATGATTTGTGGTGTGATTAAAGTGGTGCTGGTTACTTTATTCATAATGTCAATAGATACTGCCTGAAAAAAACTTTCAGGCAGCGTTTTACGTTTTTAATCGTATCAATTCAATGGTGTTCAGGCTGCCTGAAACTTAAAATGGAATGTCGTCATCAATATCTTCAATTGGTTGCACTGGTGCGCTTGCTTTACGCGTTGGCGCGGCTGGTGGTTCTGCTGGTGCGTATGATTGCGCTGGTGCGGCTGGTTGTGCGCTGTATTCCATATTAGACGCTGTACTGTTTTTGCTGTCTAACATTTTCATTTCGCTGCACACAATGTCATAAGCCGTGCGTTCTACGCCTTGTTTGTCGGTGTATTTACGGCTTTGAATGCGTCCTTCTAAATAGACTTGCGAGCCTTTTTTTAGGTATTGTCCTGCCACTTCCGCAAGACGGCGATACAAAGTAATGTTGTGCCATTCTGTGCGCTCTACACGTTGTCCTGTATTTTTGTCTGTCCAGCTTTCACCTGTTGCCACAGAAAAATTACACACGGCTTCACCATTTGGCATATAACGCAATTCTGGATCACGACCTAAACGACCAATCAAGATTACTTTATTCAACGACATTTTTACGCTCCCATTAAAATTTGCTGTACTTTTTCTTCATCAAATCCGTGTTGCAAAGCTTTGATAAAAACGGTTTGACCATCAGCACTAAAACTGACCATTTCTACACCAGCTACTGCTTTCAGGCTGCCTGAAAGTTTGTCTAAACTGGAATGATGTTGCTTTGGTACGCCAAACATTACATTTTTCACTGGACGTGGCGCAGGAGATAATACCGCTAACACCAACCAAACCAAAACAATCACACAACAAAAACCAAATACGCCATTAAACGCTGCTAACGCGTACATTTTGCTGCCAATTAAACCACCTGCAAACACGCCCAAAGATTGCATTGTGTTATAAACACCCATTGCCGTTCCTTTTAAATCGGACGGCGCGATTTTAGACACCATTGATGGTAAACTGGCTTCTAAAATATTGAAACCCACAAAATAAACCACTAAACATACACCAATCGCCCAAACAGAATGGATACTCAACATTAAGGCAGCCTGCGCAAATAATACCAATACAATTCCTGCCACAAAAACTTGTTTCAATTTATTGCGCGTTTCCCCAACGATAATCGCTGGCACCATTAACACTAAACCCAGTATGGCTGCGGGTAAATATACTTTCCAGTGATCCAATTTTGCCCAACCTAACTCACGCAAGGCAAATGGTAATGTGGTGAAAATTGCCATTAAGCCTGCCTGTAACGCAAAAATACCGTAATTTAAGCGCATTAACGGACGACTTTTCAAGGCTTCCATTAAACGTGCAGGCTGCATTTGTGCATCTTCGTGAAAGCGCATCGCAACTGGATTGGGCGTAAACCAATGCACTACTGCTAAACTGCTTAAACTTAACACGCCCATTAACA
This sequence comes from Neisseriaceae bacterium, assembly GCA_017446355.1. Taxonomy (GTDB): domain Bacteria; phylum Pseudomonadota; class Gammaproteobacteria; order Burkholderiales; family Neisseriaceae; genus RGIG3394. Next base: position 8,269 of record JAFSQZ010000141.1, on the reverse strand, counting down.
CAAATAAGCCATTAACCCCAATAAATTGCGTTAAAATCGGCGATAAGACAAGGCTAACGGCAAATGTTAAACCTATACTTAAACCAATCATAGACATTGCACGCGTGCGCACTTCATCGCGTGTTAAATCCGCCAATAATGCGGTTACCGCCGCGCTCACAGCTCCTGCACCTTGAATCGCGCGTGCAATAATTAACATTTCCACACTTTGCGCAAATGCTGCCATAAAACTGCCCAAAGCAAATACACTCATACCTAAATAAATGACTTTTTTACGACCCCATTTGTCGGAAAGCACGCCCAAAGGTAATTGCAAAAGTGCTTGGGTTAAGCCATACATCGCCATCGCCAAGCCTACCATACGCATATCTTGGCTCATACTGTGTGCGTGCAAAGCCAAAACAGGCAGCACCAAAAACATACCCAGCATTCGCAAGGCATATAATCCTGCCATAGAAGTGCTGGCGCGCCATTCAGAAGGAGTCATTTGAGTATGTGTACGTTTCGGCATAAAATCAAAACTTCTTGGTATTACTGATCAAATGGCTGCCTGAAAAGATAAAACTTTTGTAAAACAAATACTTAATACACCAACAACAAAGCATTACAAAAGTTTCAGGCAGCCTTTAAAATAAATCTGCGATTATAACTGATTGCTTCACTCTTTGAATAATTTTATACGTGTTTTCTCAAATTCATCTAAACTTTTCGCAAAAGAGAAAAACAATATCCATTTGTTTTATATAGATTATTTTCTTACACTAATGAAAAGTTTGGTTTTTCAAGTGTTTCAGGCTGCCTGAATACTTTGTCAAACACGCTTTTGTTTTTATTTTCTGAAACCTTTGCAAAACCCTACTTTGTACTATTCGTCATTTTGAGTGTTAGCGAAAAATCTTTATAAAACAAAAAATAAGATTCTTCACTTTTCTACGAAAAGTTCAGAATGACAAGTTTTGCAAAGGTTTCTTTCTATCATTTAAAAGAAATTTAAATGTGATAAAAATATTGTTTCCTGACAAACCATTGCTGATATACTTACACGCTTGATGTTAAGTTAAATCGCCGTTTCAGGCTGCCTGAAAGAAAAATATGACAACACGTGCTAAATGGATATGGATTGCTGTTTGTTTACTCGGTTTTGCTGCCATTAAAGCAGCTTCTTTATTTTTGTGGCAACAAAAAAATGCTGCCCAAACACCGCCACAAGCCACAGCAAAAGATAAAGTCATTTTGGGCATCACGGGTGTATGTGATGCCAGTAAAAATGCTTGTGAATTTGAACCTAATCAATATTTTGAACTGATTGGCGTGCGTACCAATAACACGCCTTTTGCCGCAAAAATAACAGGGCTGCCTGAAAATGTCCAAAAAGTCAGTTTGTCGTTTTCTATGCTGGCAATGGATATGGGATTTAACCGTTTTGATTTGCAAAAACAATCAGATAAAACTTGGGTGGTGTCCCCTATTTATTTGCCTTTTTGTGGCGATGACCGCATCTGGCGCGTAACGTGGACAATAGATGGCAAATCTTATTATTCCGATTTTGAAACCTTGCCATAAAACAAAAAATTACAACTTATTGTTTTATAAAGATTTTTCGCTTCGCGCAGAATGAAAAATAGTAAACAGGGATTTTACAAAGGTTTCATTCTATTTATCTATTTATCTCTTTATTTCTATAAAACTGTACCACTTGTTCATTTTCAGGCAGCTGGATTTTTTTGATGGCGTGGAGAAATTGCGTTTCTAAAATAATTTGCGTTAGGCTGCCTGAATGATGGGCTGCCTGAATTAGGCTTTGTACACGTGTTAAATCGTTATCGGCAATATTTAAAAGTTGCCACGCATTAAGGTGGTTTAAATCTTGTATTAGGGTTTCGCTATTGTTGTACGTTAAAACCAGTTGCGCCGTGTCGGCGATGATGTCATAAAAATATTGACTGGGTAAACTGTCGGCAAGGTCGTGCATATCCATCAGCAATGGCGTGCTGTGGGCAATGTTTTCGGTATTAAGTAGCGCACGAATTTCAGGCAGACTGTCTTGTCCTAAATGAGTAAAAAAAAGCATTCCATCGGTTTGCAAGGCATTTGCCCAGTTGGTGAATGTGTCGGTTAAATCGTGGCTAAACGATAAGGTGAGATTGCTGATAAGCATTTGATAATTGTTTTCAGGCAGCTTGTCTTGCCAATTTTGCTGGATTTGTTGATGTTTTTGCGTGAGTTTGTTTAATAAATTTGTTGGGTTGATTTGTGCGGAGTGGGCTAACCATTCTGCACGCGCATCTATTTCAGTGAGCTTGGTTTTTGGATAACGTTGTTGCAACAGTTGGCGCAAGTGTCCATCTGCACCCAAAAGCAGTATGCTTTCTGGCGTTTTGCGCAATAGGCTTAAACGATCGTTTAGGGTTTGAGCAAGATGTTTGTGAATGGGCAAATCAGTGTGTGTCATAGTGGTTTGTAATGTTTTCAGGCTGCCTGAATAAAAGTGGCGTATTTTAAACGATTGCTTGTCTGAAAGAAAACTTGTTATTTTTTAAAATAAAAACCAGTACCAACTTTTAAAGGCTTACTGAATCATAAAAAATGACCACGCTGTAATCATTCACAATCACAACTTGCCATAACGGATTTATCAAGGTTTTCAGGCTGCCTGAAACGAAATATTCTGTTACATTTATTCGTTTACAGAAATGCAGTTTTGATTTCGTTAGCGTTGATTTTTCTGTTATCATTCACGCTATTTTTTGTTGTGCTATTTTATACAGTAAACCTTAATACGGTATAGAAAAAATCGTTCAGGCTGCCTGAATGATGAGGAAAAATTAAAGATGGATAAATTGAAAATTGTGGCAAACGGCGCATTAAATGGTGAGATTGTGATTTCTGGTGCAAAAAATGCCGCTTTGCCATTGATGTGCGCTGGTTTGTTGAGTTCTGGAACCTTGCGTTTGAAAAACGTGCCAATGTTGGCAGACGTGAAAACCACACAAAAATTATTACAAGGTATGGGCGCACGCGTTTTAACCGACAATATTTCTGAATTTGAAATCAATGGTAGCACGGTAAACAATACCTGCGCACCTTATGATTTGGTGCGTACAATGCGTGCCAGTATTTTGGTGTTGGGACCAACTTTGGCACGTTTTGGCAAAGCACAAGTGAGTTTACCTGGTGGCTGCGCGATTGGTGCGCGTCCTGTGGATCAGCATTTAAAAGGCTTGGAAGCAATGGGCGCGGAAATTGTGATTGAACATGGTTATGTAAAAGCCAGTGCGCCTGATGGCAAACTGAAAGGTACGCGTATCCATATGGATATGGTTACTGTGGGCGGCACAGAAAATTTATTGATGGCGGCAACTTTGGCAGAAGGGACAACCATTTTAGAAAATTGTGCGGTGGAACCAGAAATTGTGGATTTGGCAGAATGTTTGATAAAAATGGGCGCAAAAATTCAAGGCGTAGGCACGCGCACATTAACCATTGAAGGCGTGAGCGAGTTGCATGGTTGCGAACATTCTGTGATTCCTGACCGCATTGAAGCAGGTACGTTTTTGTGCGCGGTGGCAGCAACAGGTGGAAAAGTATTGTTGCGCAACGCCGCACCGAAAACAATGGAAGTGGTGTTGGATAAATTGGTGCAAATGGGCGCAGTGATTGAAGCAGGCAGCGATTGGATCAGCATTGATATGCAACAACGCCCCAAAGCAATTGATTTAACAGTTGACGTTCACCCTGATTTTCCAACCGATATGCAAGCACAATTTATGGCGGTGAATGCCATTGCAGAAGGCGAAAGCCAAATCACGGAAACCATTTTTGAAAACCGTTTTATGCACGTGCCTGAATTAAACCGTATGGGCGCGAACATCAGCGTGAAAGGCAATACAGCAATGATTGTTGGCGTGGATAAACTATCAGGCGCAAATGTGATGGCAACAGATTTACGCGCATCAGCCAGCCTGATTATTGCAGCTTTGGTTGCCGAAGGAGAAACGGTGATTAACCGTATTTATCATTTAGATCGCGGATATGAAAATATTGAAGCCAAACTCGGTGGCGTGGGCGCAAAAATTGAGCGAATTCGTTAATGATGTTTGTTTCAACAAAGCTTTTGCAAAAGTTTTAATCTGCAATAAAACAAAATAAAACCTTGTTTGATAACAAACAAGGTTTTATTTTTACAATGACTTAATTAGTTTTCATTGCCAGTATAAGGGCGAATGCTTACAGTTTTACGGTTTAAAGCACCTTTAACACCGAATTCAACATAGCCATCTACTTTTGCAAATAATGTGTGGTCTTTACCCATACCCACATTGCTGCCTGCATGGAATTTGGTACCACGTTGGCGAACGATGATGGAACCTGCGGGAATCAATTCGTTACCGAATGCTTTCACGCCCAAGCGTTTAGCTTCTGAATCGCGACCGTTGCGGGTGCTACCGCCAGCTTTTTTACTTGCCATAATGTTTACTCCTATTAAATGAGATTAGGCGATAGACAAAATTTCAATGCGTGTGAAATTTTGGCGATGACCTTGACGTTTTTGGTAGTGTTTGCGACGACGCATTTTGAAAATGCGGATTTTTTCGCCACGACCGTGTGCAATCACTTTTGCTACTACTTTTGCACCTGCAACAGTAGGCGCACCTACTTTTACGTTTTCGCCGTCAGCAATCATCAGAACTTCGTTTAGTTCGATTTGGCTGTCGAGTTCGGCAGGTATCTGTTCTACGTTTAATTTTTCGCCAACGGTAACTTTATATTGTTTACCGCCAGTTTTTATGACCGCGTACATAACTCAACTCCATAAGAGAATAGTTTGTTGAAAAAAAGTTCTCTTTAAATAGTAAAGAGAACGATGAAACGCGCGATTATGATGCTTTTTCTTTGTTTTGTCAAAGTTTTATTTTCGCTGCCTGAAAAAATCGGCTTTTCAAACATAGTCTTTTTTAAACTTTGCGACTAAAATAATCGTTTTTATCACTGGTCCAATAAAGGCAAATTATGTTAACACATTCAGAAGCTTTAAGCGTGGACGCATTGGCGCAAAAAATTCGCAAAATTCCAAACTGGCCCAAAGAAGGTATTTTGTTTCAAGACATTACGCCTGTTTTACAAAGTCCTCTGCATTTTCGTTTACTGATTGATTTATTGACGTATCGCTATCTTAATCAAAAAATTGATCTTGTTGCAGGTTTAGATGCACGAGGTTTCATTATGGGAGCGGCATTAGCTTATCAATTGAATGTTGGTTTTGTGCCGATTCGCAAAAAAGGTAAACTGCCTTTTGAAACCCTTTCTCAATCCTACGCATTGGAATATGGTGAAGCCACAGTAGAAATACATAAAGATGCTGTTTATTCAGGCAGCCGTGTTTTGTTAGTAGACGATTTGGTCGCAACAGGAGGCACGATGCTGGCAGGTGCGGAGCTTATTCGTCAACTGGGTGGTGAAATTGTAGAAGCTTGCGCGATGATTGAATTGATTGATTTGCCTGGTGGACAAAAAATCCGCGATAAGCATATTCCTTTGTTTACCCTGTTGCAAAGCAGCGACCACGTGTAAACACAAGCAGTTTCGTTACATTCAAGCCGTTCAGGCAGCCTGAAATCTTTGCAAATTCTGTTATATGTTATAAATACTTAACGAAGAATCTCTTATCACGCAACAAAGAGATGCTTCGTTTGACCACGTTTAAACATCATACGTTTTATAAAGGTTTCCATTTACTAAAATATTCCCAAAATAAGTTGTTGCACAAAGGATAAATAATGACCACACAACCATTAAAACCCCATCAAACACCAAAACTCCACGCACAAACCCAATATTGGCGCGTTTGTCAATTGGAAGAACTTTTTGCTTTACCTTTTTTAGATTTAGTCTTTCGTGCTGCCCAAGTGCATCGTGAACACTTTAATTCGCGCGAAATTCAATTATCCAGTTTGCTTTCTATTAAAACAGGTGGTTGCCCAGAAAACTGTGCATATTGTCCACAATCTGCACACCATAACACAGGTGTAGCAAAAGAAGAATTATTGAGTGTGGCGTACATTGTTGAAAAAGCCAAAATTGCCAAAAGTCGTGGTGCAACGCGTTTTTGTATGGGCGCAGCGTGGCGCGGTCCTAAACCACGTGATATTGAAAAAGTCAGTGCCATTATTCGTGCGGTTAAAGATTTGGGCTTGGAAACTTGTGGCACCTTTGGACTATTAGACGAAGGAATGGCAGAAGAATTAAAAGCTGCTGGATTGGATTATTACAACCACAATTTGGACACCGCTCCTGAAAAATACAATGATATTGTCAGCACGCGAAAACACGAAGACCGCTTGGAAACATTAGGACGTGTACGCAAAGCAGGTTTAAAAGTATGTTGTGGTGGCATTATTGGTATGAATGAAAGTCGCAAAGAACGTGCTGGATTGATTGCATCGCTTGCCAATCTTGACCCACAGCCTGAAAGCGTCCCCATCAATCAATTGGTTAAGGTAGCGGGAACGCCACTGGAAAATGCCGAATCACTGGATTGGACAGAATTTGTGCGCACCATTGCTGTGGCACGGATTGCAATGCCCAATAGTTATGTACGCTTGTCCGCAGGACGCAAAAACTTGGACGAAGCGGCACAAGCATTGTGTTTTCTGGCTGGTGCAAATTCTATCTTTTACGGCGATAAGTTATTGGTTACCGCTAATCCAGAAGAAGATGGCGACCGTTTATTGATGGATAAATTGGATTTGGTGGCAGAAAGTTTTCAGGCAGCCTGAAAAATTCGTTTATCCTTTTTCTATGGCATTTTCTACGCTTTGTTTTGCGGTTTGCAAAAGTTCGCTTGCTTTTTTGCGTTATTTGTAGGGTGGGTCTTCGACCCACCAAAAAAATTATACGATTAAAATCATTTTTCAGGCTGCCTGAAACATTTAAAACTTCCGTCATTGCGAGCCTAAACGAAGTTTAGGCGTGGCAATCCCCGCACGCAAGGAGAACGGCAATGCAAAAATCCTTTCAGGCAGCCTGAAAGTGCCATAAAACAGCTTTTCCAACAAGTTTGCCTATCTTACACTTGTTACAAACACTGTAATATTTGCAACATTTCCGATACGGTGTAAGAATTTGGCAATTTGGGTTCGTGTTCAAACACCATAAAATAGTGGTATTTATGTCCATCGTTCAACTGATTAGCGGCATTTTGCCACGCCAAACCTGCTTTAATTTTGGCTTGGCTGTCGCTATTGTCTAACTGATTGCCTTTGGTTTCCAACAAAATGACCGAGCCTTTTTGGGTGAGCAAGATAAAATCAGGATAATGATTTAAAAACGCATTGATAAAAAAGCCTTTTCTTTCCAAATTTCTATGCCAAAAACGCAAATTGATATTTTCATTGGATAAAATTTTACCCAATACGGCACTTTCAAATTCGTTCATTTTGCCTTCTTTTTCATATAGACTTCTTTTTCTCGATAGTGCGGCAAATTCATTAGGGCTAATTTCATTGGCAAAGGAAAAATGTGCTTTCATAAAAATTTCACCCATAACACACTGGCGATCAAATTCTTTCTCGGCATAACGATCGGTAAGTATATTGATTTTTCCCTTAATTTTTCCAAAATACTGATCAATATGTTGAAAGCAATGTTGTCGCTGTTTGCTATTCATATTTTCCACAATACGGCGTAAATATTTTTGCACATCATCATCGCTAATCGGACGGAATAAATTTTTGCCATAATGAAACAAATTATCCACCAAAGTTTCTTGTTGTGATTTATCCGAATAATTAGCAAATAATTCAACAAGTTGTTGTTTATATTTTCCTTGAACAGCGTCAAATGAAAATTTTCCTGTTGTTTGATCAATATCACCTTGATAAAGGGTGTCATCAATGTTATCAAAATCAATATTACAATCTGCTTTGCCTAATTGAAAAGAACGCAACAAATTATCTCGATTTAATAAAACCAACTCATCTTTAACACCAAACAGCGACAAATCGCCCACTTTAATAAAAAACTGTGGCAAGCGGAAATCTTTCATTTCTTCGACAAATTCAGCACGCATTTTGGTCATATTGATTTTTCCTTGTAACTCAACAGGGACAGTGTTTTTTTGTGTTGTGGCGATTTCAGTATATTTTTGGCTTGTTTGTTCTGATTGTTGAATTAGATTTGCCACATTTTGGGCGACAGGATTATTTTCAAAACCACCGTTAAAATCCCCATTTTCGCATTCATCATCATTATTTGTATTTTTTTCAGGCTG
>JAFSQZ010000140.1 GCA_017446355.1 Neisseriaceae bacterium | reverse complement strand
GTTCAGGCTGCCTGAAATTAAATGTCTATGCCTTTATCTGTTTTCTTGCTTATGGTTGGCGTTTTGTCATAGGGATTGGGAATTTGAAATGTTCCGTTTTTGATTTCTTCCGTTACATTACGGTAGAAATTACCCAAATAATATTCTCGTGTATGCGAAGAAATATTGCTTTGTTCAAAAGAGTGTTGTATTAAGCGTTCAGCAACAGAAAGTCGTTCTTGTTCTTTGGGTGATAAAGTTGCTTTGGCTGCTTGGTATTGTTGTTGGAGTTGGGTTAAGTCATTCGGTTTAATATTACTCAAACTTTCATACAACGACAAAATCACTTCATCAGCACTAATTTTATGTCGTTGCATTATTTTATCTTCAATAAAACTTTGCTCATAACGAGAAACTAATTCGTTTATATCTAACTGTTTGAGTTGATTTAAGTATTCAGGATTAACTGTGTTTGCGTAATTTTTCACAATAAAAACGGTATCAAATAAATCTCGTGCTTTGGTGCGAGCATCTGTATCACTGTTTAATACAGTATTGATTTTGAAATCGGCAATTTTAGCAACAGATAAAAATTGATTGCCGTTTTTATGCACAATATCAGATGATTTAACTGGTGTGCGATACGATACCTCAATTTTAAGTTTATCGGATATACAGTTTTGTTGATAACGCAAAATATAGCGAGTAACACTTGGCGTATCTTTGCGTAGCACTAATTCTTGTAATTCTACGCCATAAGGCAAAGCGTTTTTCAAAACGCTATCCAACTTGATTGTGCCTTTGCCTGTATATGTGTCCGCAATATCAAAATCCAAATCTTCTGAAAACCGCTTTAAACCGTAACCCAACATTAACGCTGTGCCACCTTTCAAAATCAGCGGTTTATCTTTTTGAATGGCATTCAAACACGCTTGCATTACTTGACAATGTAGGCGTTCTTCGGCGGTAAGATTAAGCGTCAAAATTGGTTTCCTTTGCTGTTTTTAACCACGCTAAAATTGCGTCTTGGGCATAAGTGGGTAATTTAACCAATGCTTGTTCTAATAAAGAATACACTCGTTGTTTATCTTGTGGTGTTGAAAACCAATCATCTAAATCTTTGATTGTTAAAGATAAATAATGATTTTGACGAATATCTAAACCGTCTAATGCGTTACAAATCAACATATCAGCAGCGGCTCGTGCGTGATTAGCCGCCCAAACGACTGGTGCAATCGGTTTTTTGCCCATACGGCGTAAAATATCGGTTGCGTCAATAATGCCATTATCACCCAAATAGGGGTTGGTATTGTATTTCTCACCATCGCCCATCAGCGTAAAACCTTTGACTTCAATATCATCACTGCCCCAAGCAGCAAGCGTATGCCAATCACCTGTGTGATATTCAAAATCATCAATATTCAAGGCTTGCTGTCCGCTAATATAATGGGATTTGGATAAAGGATTTTGTTTAATCCTATTTTTTAAATAGGGCATTGTTTAATCCTTTCTGTTTTCATTAAATACAACATATTGAATTGTATCACAAATAATGTTTATCTCCCTTGCTCTGCCTGTATTTTGGCGACTGGGTCAAAATAAAGTTCTATCATTTTGGTGCGTTTAAAAAAACAGACAATATCAATGGTGGATTTGACGGTGTTTAAAATAAATTCGTAATCCATTCTTTGACCTGTTTCGCTTTCTTTGGCAAGTTGGGCGATGCGGTGAAAGACGCTGCGGCTGTCGTTGGCGTGAACCGATGTTAATCCGCCTGCGTGTCCTGTGTTCAACGCTGATAAATAATCCCACGCTTCATCACCACGCAATTCGGTTAGAAAAATGCGGTCAGGTTTTAATCGCATACACGCCGCTATGATTTTTTTGGCGGTGTTGGTGGATTTTTCATCGGTACTGTAAAACAGATGGGCGTGGTTTTTGTGATACGGTAAATCCAATTCGTGCGTGTCTTCAATGGTGATGATGCGTGTGTTGTGGTCTATTAAATCGGCAATCGCTTTTGTGAATGTGGTTTTACCTGAACCTGTGCCACCCACCATACAAATATTGCAATGTTTTTCTGTGGCTACCTGAAAGAATGTTGCCATATCTTTTCTGTTTTTTGCGTCCATCATTGCCAACTGCCAATCTTGAAGATAGGGCAGTATTTCTGTTGGAATGTCTGTTTGAGTTTTGTGTTCGGCGGTGTCTTTAAAATCGTTCAGCCTGCCTGTGTTGATGTAGTCATCAAGCGTAAAACGGCTTTTTGATGGCTTACGAAAGGCAAAAACTACGGTTTCAGGTTCGCAGGCTGGCGGTATGACAATATGCCCACGCTCGCCGTCTGGTAGGCGTATGCTTTCGCTGGGATTGTTGGCGTTGATGTTTTTGTCGTTGTAGGTGCATAAAACATTGGCTAAATTCATCAGGTCTTGATAAGTAAAATTGGCTTCGTGAAAGTGAAACCCATCGCCATCTTCGGTGATGATTTCACCTGCTCGGTTGATGATGACTTCGGTTACGCCGCTGTTGAGTAAATCGGTGATGCCGTATGTTTTTAATAAACTTTTGGCTACGGTGGGATTGTTCATTGTGTTGCTCCAAAAGAAAAACCGCCTTGTTGGGCAGTTTGGTGGGTTTAATCTGTTATTTTGAGCCGTAGGTGAAGAAATCTTGTTGAGATATTTCGCCTGTCGGCTCAATATGACGAGTAGTTGGAGGGTGGATATCCTTGCCCACCGTTTCGCCGTTGTTGGCATTTCGCTCTCTCAATCAGGGGATTGCCACGCATTAACTTCGTTAATGCTCGCAATGACAGTAGTTTTTTTGTTTTGGTGGGCAAGGATGCCCACCCCACGGCTTCGCTCGCAATGACGGTTATTCCCTGTATGGGAAATGCTTCACCCTGCCTGAACATTGCCCATAAACTTCGCCATAAAATTAACCGTTTCTTTATCGCCGATTAGGGATTTATAAAAACCGATGCTTTCGTTTATGGGTACATTATCTTCGTTTTCAGGCAGCCCTTTTTCAGGCAGCGTGCGGTTGAATACCCAGTTTTTATGCGGTTTGCTGCATTTTTCTACATTGTTTTCTACTTCTGTTTTGCCTTTTTCTTCTTCTATTTGGGCTTTGGTTTCATCGTCTAAACTGATGCCAAAATCCACCACTCGTTTGCTGGGCGTTTTGACGCTTAAATCAGGAGCGATGCACGGTGCAAGTTTGACTTTGTCCTTAAACGCTGGGTCTTTGTAATACATAATTTTTTCGGCTTTAATGGGGCGTTTGCCAATCATCGTTACCACGCATTGTTCAAACGGTAAGGTTTTGAACTCGTCAGGATTGATAAGATGTCGTTTTTGCTCGCTTTCGTTGGTAGAACGAGAACTGCCGCCTTTGCTGGAACTTCTGCCAATGGATTTGGTTCGCATCGTGAATGAACCGACTAAATCAGCATATTCCACCGCTTCTTTGTGGTCTTTACAAGCAAACATTGTTTGTACGGCAAAGTTGGAGAAGAATGTATTTGCCCCTGTGCCTTTATAAACGCCTTCCACTTGTGAGCGGTTTTGGAAGATGAGCAATAAACGCAAGTTGTAGCCTGCAATAAACGATACGCCTTTTTGGAAAATGCTCATATAGCCTAACAGCGTAAATTCATCAATTAAGAGTAAGGTTTGATATTTCAACGATTTGTTGCTTTCAGGCAGCCCTTGTTTGATGTTTTCGTTTATTAGTTGGATGAAAAACAAATTGGTCAAAACAGCAAAACGGTCTAAATCATTTGGTTGAATGGCAACATAAATAGACATTTTCTGTTTGCGTAAATCTCTAAAAT
>JAFSQZ010000139.1 GCA_017446355.1 Neisseriaceae bacterium | reverse complement strand
CATCTTAATATCACTAACATCTTAATATCACTAACATCTTAATATCACTAACATCTTAATATCACTAACATCAAGATGTTATTTATATCAAGATGTTACTTAATATCAGGATGCCACTGTTTCATTCATACGCAATTTATTGCGCAATTCGTTAATCCAAGCCAAGCTTTTCTTAACTTCAATAGGTTTGTCTTTTTCTGTTTGTTGATAATCCATTGGCAATCTTGCTTGCTCCGCTGCATACAGAAAATGCAATACTTGTTCTTTGGTTAAACCTGAACGAATGCTGGCTTCGTGAACGCTGATGAATTTTTGGGTAAACAAAGTGGTCAACATCAATAAGCTTGGTGCTGTTTCCCAACGTCCAAATAAAGGCCATTTTTTCAGACGAATCGCACAAGTGTCTACATCGTGTGTGGTGATAAAATCGCTGTTGATTTGACCGCGCAAACCAACGCTCCACATTACTGCATCATAAGAGAAACTTGTTCCGTTCAGGCTGCCTGAAGAACATTGCGCTAATTCGCTGCTTAATAATAATTTCACTAATTCAGTTTGTTGCGCACAATTACTGATGACAACGCCATTTGCTGAATCAATCAATACTTGCACGCCATTATCCCAAGTGAGCAAGTGTTTGCGCTCTTGCATTGGATAACGTGCTAAATAGTCAGCAAACGATATTTTATCACTAATAGTGTTTGATGATGTACTGAATTCTTGTTTGGCTTGTGTTGCAATACTTGCTATTGCGTTATCAACAGAGTCTGCAACACGGGTATCTAATGCTGGTTTAGGTACAACATCACCTACATTGTCTTCCACCCATTTAAATGCGTCAATTAAGGCTAATATTGTGATGGGCATTTTGATTCGATAAGTCAAACCTGTTGCTTGAGTATTGCCTTCAAGCAAAATAGGACCATTCAGTGTTGTTAAATCACCACATTGATGGTCTTTACCTAAACAATATGCGTGGGCTTGTTGTTTGTCTGATGTTATTTGCCACAAGTGATTGAGTTGACTGTTGGTGTTTTGAATACGTCCTATAACACCTAATTGGTATTGAATAACGCGAACAACTTCACTTTCAAATCCTTCAACGTATAAAAAGGCAGTTGAGCTAGTCATAATGTTTACCTTAATTGTCTGAATTCTAGTAATTTCTCTCAATCAGCAAAAGTTGTGCCTATTTTTATTACGTCATCTTTTTCTTGCTATTGATTTGATATTTTTATTTTGTGATTTATTTTATTTATGGTTTTTTTAATCAAAAATGCCACATTTGTGTATTTGTTTACCATTATTGTTTGCCATTATGCTTATTTATAAAATGAGATGGTCAATACAAGGCAAATGGCGAAAAAATGGCAAAGTGTGGTTTAAATGAAAAGCCGTTGCCAAAAAGGTGATAAAGACTTATCCTTATGAGTTGCTCTTTATATTAAATATAACAATGGAAAAAGAAAAATGATTGATTTACAAAAAACCGATGATGTACGTATTCATGCCATCAATGAACTTTTACCACCTATTGCGCATTTATATGAATTACCTATAACAGATAAGGCAGCAGAAACGGTTTATCGTACGCGCTGTGAAATTGCTGATTTGGTACACGGTAAAGACAACCGTTTGCTGGTGATTATTGGACCTTGCTCTATTCACGACCCAAAGGCAGCGTTGGAATATGCACAACGTTTATTGCCTTTGCGTAAAAAATATGAAAAAGAATTGTTGATTGTGATGCGTGTTTATTTTGAAAAACCACGCACAACTGTTGGCTGGAAAGGTTTAATCAATGACCCTCATTTGGACGGTAGTTTTGATATTAACTTTGGTTTACGTCAGGCGCGTAGTTTGTTATTGGAATTAAATAATATGGGTATGCCTGCGTCTACCGAATTTTTGGATATGATTACGCCTCAATATTATGCGGATTTGATTTCTTGGGGGGCGATTGGTGCGCGTACAACAGAAAGTCAAATCCATCGTGAGCTAGCATCTGGTTTGTCTTGCCCTGTGGGCTTTAAAAATGGGACAGACGGTAATTTAAAAATTGCTATTGATGCAGTGGGCGCAGCATCTCACTCACACCATTTTTTATCGGTAACCAAATCAGGACATTCTGCTATTGTGCATACAACAGGCAATCCTGATTGTCATGTGATTTTGCGTGGTGGTAAAGAGCCTAATTATGATCGTGAACATGTTCAGGCAGCTGTGGCGCAACTTGCTAAATCTGGAATCAGTACGAAGTTGATGATTGATTTTAGTCATGCAAATAGTTGCAAAGATTTTACGCGTCAAATGTTGGTTGCCGAAGATGTTGCTGCACAAATTCAGGCAGGTGAGAATAATATTATGGGCGTTATGGTGGAAAGCCATTTGGAAGAAGGTCGCCAAGATAAGCCAGAAGTTTATGGTAAAAGCATCACCGATGCTTGTATCGGTTGGGACACCACTGAAGAGATGTTGGCATTGTTGGCAAAAGCT
>JAFSQZ010000138.1 GCA_017446355.1 Neisseriaceae bacterium | reverse complement strand
CACCGTTGACGATATTCAGGCAGCACAAAAAGCCGTTGATGCGTTTAACAAGTTGAAAAAAACGTTTAAAACGACCGAAGAACCTGAAAACAAAGATGCGATTATTGGCACAAAAGAAACAAAAGACGCAGATACAGGCGAAAAAACAACCACTTACACGGTTGCCACTAATGCCGTTTTAAATGGTGAACAAATCACTTTAAACTGCAACGATTTTGCCATTATGCACAAACTAGAAGAGCTGATGGAAAAAGAAAAAACAGGTATTAAAGTATCCATTTCGCCAAAAGTTTCTGCACTATGCGAGAACGTGAAAAAAGAATACGCGAAAAATAAAGGTGCGAAACAGCTGATTTTCGTTGAAACGCTGGCAATGCACACCAAAGTTAAACGCGCCCTTGTACAACAAGCTGGGATTGATGCGAGCCGTATTTCGTTTATTTCTGGACAATTCAATAGCGATATTGACGAGATTATTCAGTGTCAAGAAGACTATAACGAAAATAATAAATATGACGTGTTGATTTGTAATAAAAAAGCCGAAGTGGGCATTAACTTGCAAAAAGGCACAACGGCTATTCATCATTTAGAGTTGAACTGGACGCCTGATAGCATTACACAGCGCAATGGGCGCGGTGTGCGACAAGGTAATACCGCTGAAAAAGTTTGCATTTACTATTACGAAGCAAATGGCACATTTGATACTTATCGCCGTACGACCATTGATAAAAAATCCGATTGGATTGATGCGATTATGGATAAAAAAGACGGACGCGATTATGCAAATGTTGGACAAGCTGCAACGCAAGAAGACGTTGACGAAATGATTGATTTTGACGGCGATAATTTTGAAGAATTGCTGAAAAAACAAGAACAACGCAAACAAGCTGAACTTGATAAAAGCATTTTGCAACGACAACAAGTAAACGTTAATGTGATTAAAGACGCGGTTAAATGGCTTGATGAGAACCGTTCATTAAAAGATTATATCATTTTGAATTTTAATGAGAAAATCATTAAAACGAGAAATGCTTTAAGAGAAACGGACAAAAAAATTGACAAAGCCGAACGCGATAACAAAACACAAACCGCAGCATATCGCAAGCTTAACGCATTGAAAACGCAATTGGTACAAGAAATTGAGAAAAACAGTGTATTGTTTGAGGGTATTTTTATCAAAGATAGCAATAGATTATTGTTAGATTATGATTACACAGCATCTTTGTGGACAAACCTTAACGATGATGAGCTGCCTGAAAACCACCCTATTGTTGTTGCGTTTAAAACCGAAACAAACAACAATACACAGCGCAAAGTGGTAGCCTTTGAAAACGCCAAAAAAGACGCAAACACAGATGGCGCGGTAAGTGTTGTTGAGTTGAACGCAATAAAAAATGGCAACGAACTACACAGTATCAGTGTTGACGGCAAACTGGCAAAAGTTGAAGGGCAATCCATTTTCAAAAATGGCGGTGGCATTGGTATGATTGGCGCGAGAAGTAATTTTTCGCTTTATTACTCAACAATCAAAAACGATTTTGAAAAAATATACAACAGTTATACTTTTGAAAATACAACATTTATCGCGCCTGATGATGCTGAATACCAAGAAGAATTGAATGATTTTGTTGACTTGTTGGTTGAACGACAACAAGAATTCAGAGATGCGCAGTATTATTGGAATATTCTTCCGAACGCTGGAAAAATGTTTAATGAGAAAATAGGAAAATAACTGTTGCGAAACCAATAAAATTATGTCAAATTTTCAGGCAGCCTGAATGAAGTTTTTCAGGCAGCCTGAAACAACACAAGGAAAAACACAATGCTTAAATCTTTTAGAATGTTTGAAACACAAGAAGAATGGGACAACGAAGTTGCTAAATTTCAAGCAGGGTTAAGAAAAAACCTGAATGACCCAAACGCTGATTTAGCAGAACACGGCGCACGAATTATTAAGGCGCGTTTTGCTGATAATATGACCCATTATTTAGAGTTTGGTGTGTATTGGTTTGCTGTGAAAAAAGTGATTCAAAAATATTACCCTGATGCTTTTGGTGATTATTTTGATGAAGAAATGCTTACAGAATATTCAGGTAAAACCGATGCGCACACGCTGGTTGCAGCAGAACGCTTTAAGGATTTTTACCGCGAAACGTATTTTCAAGGCAACCGCGAATTTACGCTAGAAGAAGACGATGACAGAGAATATTATTTGTCAGACCCTTATTTTCATTCTTTTTTAAAAGCCGAACGTGAGTTTTTTGGCGATGATTGGAACGATGACGATGATGAAGACGAGTGATTTAGGCGAAAGCTGGGACGGCAATTAAAAAGAAAAGCACGCTAAAAATTTGAGCGTGCTTTTTTGTGTTTATTTATTTTTACAACGAGATGGCAATGTATAGCAAGGAGATTGCCACGCTCGCTTTGCTCGCTCGCAACGACGGTGTGATTTTAGGGTTTCAGTTTAAATGGCAAGATTGCCACGCCTACGGCTCGCAATGACGCTGTTTTTTATTTCAGGCTGCCTGAAAAAACAAACAACAACACCGCCGAAACTCCTACCGTCATTTTAAACTGAAACCCCTAAACCACACCGTCATTGCGAAGTTTGCGAAAGCAAACTGTGGCAATCTCCCAAAAGTTCACGTCATTGCGAGCCGTAAGGCGTGGCAATCTCCCTATTTAAACTGAAATTCTTTATTTTGGGTTACTGAAACATTTAGGGGATTACCACAGACCGCGTTGCGGTCTTCGTAATGACGTGTTGAAATAAATATTTCAGGCTGCCTGAAACCCCTAAACCACACCGTCATTGCGAGCCGTAGGCGTGGCAATCTTTCCATTTAAATTGAAATTCTTTATTTTGGACTTACTGAAACATTTGGGAGATTACCACAGTTTGACTTCGTCAAACTTCGTAATGACAGCTTTTTCTTCGTAATAACAGCTTTAAATAAATATTTCAGGCAGCCTGAAAGCTTAAAACAGGAACAGCAAAAAACATCTATCTTTTTATGTTTAAAAATGAACGTGTTAGCTTTTCTAACACGTTTTTTTGTTATAACAAAGAAAGGATAAAATCAATGGCAATTGATAAATCTTACGCCGTTTTTGACAAAATGGCACAATTTGCAGACGCTTTGAACGATAAAGCAACTTTTGACAGTGTGGCAGGTTTTCAGAACGCACCTGATGAAGTGCAAGCATTGGCAGACGCAGCTGAAAAAGATGCGAAAAACTCTCGCTTTCACACTGGCGCAAACTTGGTAACCGCAACACTTGACAGTGCAATCGCTGAATATAAACATTTACACGGTAAAGCACCTAGTGGCGCGATTTTGCATAATGCTGTGCGCTGTGCGTTAAATGGTGTTTCTCAAACCGCGTTAAATCGCGCTGGTGTTGGGGCAACCTTTGACGATGCTGTTTCTATTTCTCAATCTGATGCACCGCTTGTTTCTACTCGCGCAGCTATTGCTTTGTATCAAGGTGTGATTGAAGCTATTCCATTTGGCGGTTATATCCCTATGTCTGATAGTTTGTCAGGCAAAATTATTGTGGCACATCACGAAGCTGGTAGTACAACAGGCGCGTACAATAAGAATGACAGTTTAGACGGTATTTATTCAGGTAAACCGTTTATGTCGCACGAACGCACTGTATTAGCGCAATCTAGCGATAAAAAAGCGTTTACCGCACTGATTACTTATGTTGATGGTGATGATACTGGCGCACCTTTAATCCCATCGGCTACACAAGTTTTGGTGAACGGTTTACCAGCAGGTGGCGCACCTTTGAATGCGTCTGTTGCTGATACACGCGCTCCGCTTTCAGGCAGCATTGAATTGGCAGATAAAGAATATACCTTTACTGGTACAGTAAGCGTTGCCACTGGTGAAGTTGCTGTTAATTTTGATGAAAGTTTGCCTAATGGCGTGGAAGTTGAAGTTGTTGGTTTGATTAACTATGAACACGATACAATGCGCGATAAACGCCCAGTAATCACTGCTACTGCACGCTCTTATGATTTACGCGCTGTGTTCACTAGCGCACGTTACCGCGCCACACAAGAAGCTAAAACGCAATGGAACAGTGAAATCCGTTTAGATGTTGGCTCGGAAGCAATGTTGACAATGCGACAACAACACGCAGCAGAAAAACACTATAACGCGTTGAAATCAATGTATAAAGTTGGTAAAAACTATGTACACACTGCAAACTTGGGTGGCACTTCACGCCTTGATGCACGCTCACGCGCTGATGTTTGGGCTGATGTGTTGTTTAAATTAACAGAGGCGGACCAATCAATGTTAGAACGCACTAATGCTTTTGGTGTTGGCGTGATTTATGTCGGCTCAAAAGGTAAGGCAGAATTATCCGCATTGCCTAACACTATTTTTGAACCTAGTGGTGTGTCTAGCCGTGTTGGTATTTACCGCATTGGTCGCTTATTTGGACAATTTGACGTGTATTTCGCGCCTAACTTGGTAAACGAAACCGCATCAAGCCTAGAAATGTTATGTATTGGACGCAGTGAACAAACTGGTTTAAATCCTTATATTTTGGGTGACGTGGTTTCTCCAACTTTCTTAAAATTAGAAGTTGCAGATGATTTATCAGAGGGCGCAGGTTATTTCTATGCTGGCGCAGCACGAATTAACCCATACATTAAAGCAGCACAGGGCGCAGCTATTGTTGCTGTAACAGGCTTGTAATCCGCAAGCCGATAAAGCCCCTTATGCCTAAGGGTTTAAGGGGTTTTCATTTATTTTGAACAAAAGGACAGAAAAATGGCACTTTATCCAGCAGTGATTAAAGAATATAACGCACAAACGCGTAAAGTACGCATTGAAATGGTAGGAATGACGGACGGCGATGTTTTGCTGCCTGAAAGCGATTTAATGTACAGTTTAGGCGATAAATTTAATCATAGTGAGATTGAAATTTTAGCAGGGGACACCGTTTGGATTGACTTTTTAGCAGATGACCCACGCTATCCGATTGTGATGGGCTACCGCAATCCTGAACAGGGCAATATTTCAGGCTGGCGCAAATGGCATCACGCAAATATTGAATTGTCGGCAGATAATTCAATGGTTTTAAAGGGCAATAATTTGAAAATAGAGTTTTCAAGCATTAACATTACAGGTGCAACCAGTCATAAAGGCAATATTGCGTTAAACGGTGGATTAAACGCTAGCGGTGATGTTAAGGCTGGTGGTGTGAGTATGCAAGAACACACGCATATTGACGGCGATGGCGAACGGACGCAAAAACCGAGTAAATAAAAATATCTGTAAATTCAGACAATATCAATGTGAAAGATTTGAATTTCTAGGTTGCATAGTTTGATTTAGGTTGCATAGTTTGATTTAGCTATATAAAATAAAAAAAGGTTTTAAAATATTTAGGCTATCCGTATGAAACACCTTAAAAACATTTTTCAAGGTTTTACCGCACTTGCAACGATTGGCACTGTTTCAACATATCCCAGTTTAAGCAGTGGATTTGCAAAAGATATTGCGCGGTTGCAAAATGATAAAGAGCAGATTATTCAAGGATTTAATAACAAGATAAAACAAGAATATGGCAAGCAAGAATACACAGTTAAAAGCTAGAAATAATCAAGGCAATGAGTTAAGCGTTTCACACAGTCAAACTGATAGCCCTATTTTAGATGTTGCATCATTGGAAAGATTGCAACAATTCAGACCTGATATTGTGGACTTTATTATTGAACAAACTGCCAAAGAAGCTGATAGTAGAATAAAAAACGAAGCAATAATAATTTTGTTTACTTTTATTGAACGTTTAGGCGGTATTTTGTTGGCTTTTGCTATATGTATTTTAGGCGTGATTGGCTCTGTTTGGACTGCTAAACAAGGATATACAAGCTTGGCGATTACTATTGCTGTTACGTGTATAGGTACACTGGCAGTTGCTTTTTTAAATAAAAAATAAAAACCTTGCTAATAATTTGCAAGGTTTTTTATTTTCAGGCAGCCTGAAAACAAAATACCTACCGTGTTACGCAGTCTGTTTAAAAACATTAAAACAGTTAGGCTTGGTAGGTGTAGTGTTTGCATTATAGCAAACAACTAAAAAAACATCAAATAATCAAAAAGTTAAAATAGGAACAAAAACCGCTTTCAGGCAGCCTGAATACTACAATCACACTGTTTTTTTAGTGTGATTTTTTTATTGAAATGTTAACGCAAATACCTGATGCCATTCGTAAATCTAGCCGTTTAATGGTTTTAAGACACCCTAATGCTGTTGATGTTTGGGTGTATCGCAAAACGTTTTTACGCGATGAAGACGAGAACGGCGAAAATCCGCGCACTTTGGGCGGTTTTGTTTCTGTTGCCGATGAAGACGAAAGCGAATACGAGTTACAAAAAATCGGCGAAGGCAAAATGTTGTTTTTAGGGCGTATTTTAGGCAGTGAATACGCGTTAAATGGGCTGGATTATGCTGATGAAGATATGGCAGCTTATGTTGAAAGCTTGGACGATGATTTTACGGTACAAAAAGAAGACCGCGTTATTTGGGTAATGGCTGGTTTTGCGAAAGCTTATCAAGTTGCCAGTGTGCAATCGCCCTTGCAAATGCCTGAAAGTCGCTTACAAGTTTATCACTTGCAACCGTTGGAGCTGGATTTTAATTTTGACGAAAGCGAGATTTAAAAATGCAACAAGACAATATAGGGCGCGTATTGCCCATTAAAAAGGCGTTTATTGAACATTTTGGGCGCGGTGTTGATGAAATTATCCCTGTTACAAAAGCCTTGCAAATATGGCAAGCTAGGGCGCGAGAAACACGCGTGATTATTTGCGCTGACCGTATGGTGGACGATGTTAAAAAACTATTGGACAAATATCATCAAGTTGGCAATAAACAAAGCGACAAAGGCATTCATTCGCCTTTGCCTGTAATGCTTATTGCATTTGGGCGCGATATGGACACCATAGACCCCACAAAAGGCAATATGCTTGCTAATGAGCAAGTTGTGCAACTGGTGGAAAATGGCGAGTATTACAAAATGCGCACGGATTTTGTGAGTTTACGCGTACAAGTGGCGTTTATGGCACACGAAAGCGAAACTGCAAAAGCAATGACTTCACAAATGCGCTTATATTTTGGGCGATTTAATCACAATCGTTTTCCTGTTCAATGGCATTTTGGTGGTAATGATTTTTTACTTTCAGGCAGCCTTGATGATTTACCAGTGAGCGATGATTTAGCTGATTTACCAGACCGCACAAATATCACTTGTTTAACGTGGAATTTAAGCCTGAACGCACAAATACCGTATTTAAACGCGCCTAAACCCTATCAATACAATGAAAACGGTTTATTGAAAGGCTATCCATTATTGAACCGTGTAGACGTGGATTTAAACGAAAAAGGACGCGATTTAGCAAATGGCGTGATTGATATTAAAGAGCCTTTGCCTATTTTTGGCAAATGGACTGAATAGTTTTAATAAAATCAACAATATATAAAAACGCCGCTAAAATTTCAGGCTGCCTGAAAACTTTATTTAAAGCTGTTATTACGAAGTTTGACGAAGTCAAACTGTGGTAATCCCCTAAATGTTTCAGTAACCCAAAAATAAGGGGCGCGGTTTAAATGGCAAGATTGCCACGCCTACGGCTCGCAATGACGGTGTGGTTTTAGGGTTTCAGGCTGCCTGAAATATTTATTTCAATGTGTCATTACGAAGACCGCAACGCGGTCTGTGGTAATCCCCTAAACGTTTCAGTAAGCCCAAAATAAAGAATTTCAGTTTAAATGGCAAGATTGCCACGCCTTACGGCTCGCAATGACGCTGTTTTTATTTCAGGCTGCCTGAAAAGGATTAAATAATTTCACATTTGCGTGTTTAAAATCATTATGAACATTCTCAATAATCCCTTGTATCACGAATTTGTACAACGCTATGCAAATGACCCTTTGGGTTTTGTGCTTGGCGTGTGTGGTAATGCCGTTTCGCCTGACCAAGAACGGCTATTAAAAGCGATTATTGACCCTACCGCGAAAGTGTCGGTTGTTTCAGGCACTGGCACAGGCAAAACAATGTCTTTTGGACGTATTGCGCTTTGGCATTTGCTTTGTTTTCCAGTGGCAAAATACGATGGCAAAACAGAAATAGGCAGTAACACCTATATCGGCGCACCAGCGATAAAACAAGTTGGTGACGGCGTTTGGAAAGAAATCACTGACGCAGTTACACAAATGATGTCAAATGATGCGACAAGATGGCTAGCAGAAAATATTATCGTACAAGCAGAAACCGTGTACATCAAAGGCTATAAATCACAATGGTTTATCTCAAAATTTGCAATGCAACAGGGGCAGTCTGTTTCCATTGCAGGGAAACACCGCTTTTATCAACTCATCATTATTGACGAAGCAGCTGGTGTTTCAGACGAACATTTTGAAGTGATTAACGGCACACAAACACAAGGAGGAAATCGCACCTTACTTGCCAGTCAAGGCGTAAAACAAGGCGGTTTTTTCTATGAAACACACCACAAACTCAATAAAGCAAACGGTGGAAACTGGACGGCTCTATGTTTTTCTAGTGAAAACAGCCCTTTTGTTGAAAAAACGTGGATTGATAATATTGCTTTACAGGCAGGTGGGCGCGATACCACAGAATACCGCGTGCGTGTTTTGGGCAAGTTTGCAGAAAACGAACACGAAAATTTATTAACACGCGCCAATATTGAACCGTGTTTTATGGACGCGAAACAAAAAGACGGCAGCCTGAATACACCAATCATCAACGAAAACGAACCATACGGCTATTTATTATTGGTAGACGTAGGCGCAGGCGAATATCGCGATGATAGCGTTTGTTGGACGGCAAAAGTAATCGGCAATGAAGACTTCGGCGATGATGCGCGACGTGTTCAATATTTAGAAGATCCCATTATCACCAATACCAAAAATTTACGCGAATTTCGCGGTTTAATCACAGAACAGTATGCAAAATTATCCAATGCGCGAATAGTGATAGACGCTGGTGGTAGTGGATTAGAGTTGTGTAAAATGCTAGAAGAAGACGGACTAGACGTTCACCGTGTCTACTGGGGAAAACCTTGTTTCAAAAAAATGTATAAAGACCGTTTTTTCAATCAACGCGCGTGTGCAATGGTAAGATGGCGCGATGCAACGCGACAAAAACGCGTGCGCTATCCCAAAATGGACAACTTATTGCGTGAAAAATTCCTAATGCAAGCTAGCCGTATCCCTTATTCTTTTACTGATACAGGCAGCGCACGTTATCAAATAGCAAGCAAGGCAGATATGCGCAAAAAAGGCATAAAATCCCCTGATATTGCTGATGCGATGAGTTTCGCTTTTTTGGACAATGTTTATTACAACGTTTCAGACAACGAAAACGCGATTAAAAATGATGATGACAATTTAATCGCACGTGCTTTGGAAAAATTAGACAATCTATAAGTTACTAATACCGCATAGGAATTACAATTTTTTTGGTGGTATTGGTGGTATTTTTAGTTTTTTTATATTTAAATATGTAAATAAAATCAATAACATATAATTATATTCTAATCTCTCCTGCTCCGCCATCGTTGTTTTGGTGTTTTTTTACAACATCTAAAAATCGTTAAAAAGTAGCTAAACTCATTGATTTAGCTACTTTTTTTCTTCTCTTTATTTTCTATTACAGCAGCAGTGAAACCCAAAAAATTCTTAAAACCCACACACACCAAATCAACGACAAACTGGGTTACGCACACGAAGACGAGTTAATCCATCGCGACAATTTAGCGTTGCAACATTAAACATCATCAAATTCATAAAATAAAACCTTTGCAAATGGAATTTTGTAAAGGTTTTATTCTCTGTCATTCTTCATTTCATTCTTCATTTGGTATTTCACGACACAAATGCACTGCTTCGTCTAGACTACTGATGCCATAAAGTTTCAGTTTGGGAAAATCTTTTGGATTCTTCGGCAAATTAGCTTTGGGAATAATGGCACGTTTAAAACCCAATTTTTCGGCTTCTTTTAAGCGTTCCTGTCCACGCGCCACAGGGCGTACTTCACCACTTAAACCAATTTCACCAAAGGCAACCATTTTTTCAGGCAGCGGTTTGTTGCGAAAACTGGATACCATTGCCAAAATCACCGCCAAATCGGCAGCAGGTTCGCTGATTTTGACACCACCTACTGCGTTTAAAAAAACATCTTGGTCAAAACACGCAATGCCTGCGTGGCGATTGAGTACGGCTAATAACATTGCCAAGCGATTTTGTTCCAAGCCAACACTTAAACGTTTGGGCGTAAAACCGTGTGCATCATCAACCAAAGCTTGTATTTCTACCAATAATGGACGCGTCCCTTCTTGCGTAACCAAAACGCACGAACCTGCCACGTCATCACGATAACTTGCCAAGAAAATGGCCGATGGATTGGACACGCCTTTTAAACCTGTTTCGGTCATCGCAAATACGCCTAATTCATTGGCTGCACCAAAACGGTTTTTAATGGCGCGAATCATACGGTAATTAGAATGCTGGTCGCCTTCAAAATACAACACGGTATCCACCATATGTTCCAAAATACGTGGTCCTGCAATCGCACCGTCTTTGGTAACGTGTCCAATCAAAATCATTGTAATGCCCATTTGTTTAGCGATTCTGGTCAGCTGTGCGGCACATTCGCGCACTTGCGATACCGAACCTGGTGCAGAAGTGATTTGGTCAGAATAAATGGTTTGAATGGAATCCATTACCACAATACGCGGTTGATGCTGTTTTAAGGCAGCCACAATAGCTTCTAAACGAATTTCAGCCAGCAATTGAACGCCCACACTATTTACGCCCAAACGTTGCGCACGCAAAGCAACTTGTTGTGCAGATTCTTCGCCCGACACATACAACACTTCACTGTTTTTCGCCATTAAGGCTAACACTTGCAACAATAAAGTGGATTTACCAATACCAGGGTCGCCACCTAACAAAATCACCGCACCATCTACCAAACCACCGCCTAACACGCGATCCAATTCACTCATACCTGTTGGCGTGCGTGGCACTTCGGCAGCGGTTACTTTGGAAAGTTCTTGTACTTGTGTGGTTTCATTTGCCCAAGATTGAAAACGCGTGTTTTTGCTTTCAGGCTGCGCGATGTTTTCTTGCAAAGTATTCCATTCGCCACAATGTGGACATTTGCCTTGCCATTTAAGACTACTACCGCCACATTCGCTGCATTGATAAACGGTTTTAGGTGCTTTTGCCATAATGTTTAATCCTGTTTTAAAAAGGTTTCAGGCAGCCTGAAAAGTGTTAAGCAAACGATGTTGTAAAGCGGGTAATTGTTGACGAATGGTTTCTAATTCTGTTTTATCCAAAACCGCTTGAACAATGCCTTCACCTTCTTCACATTGTGCCATAATTTCGCCCCAAGGATTGATGATGACGGAATGACCAAACGTCCGCCGACCGTTTTCGTGTCGTCCACCTTGTGCCGCTGCCACCACAAAACATTGATTTTCCACTGCGCGCGCACGTAATAAAAGCAACCAATGCGCCAAACCTGTTTGATAAGTAAACGCAGCAGGCAGCATCAATACTTCAAAAGGCAATTGCGCACGAAAAAATTCAGGAAAACGCAAATCGTAACAAACGCCTTGTGCCACTTGCCAATCGTCTTGTGCGAAACGTGGAATCAGGCTGCCTGCAACAATACTGTCGGCTTCGGCATAATAATCTTCATTTTTCTGAAAACCAAATAAGTGCATTTTATTGTATTGATTCAATAAATTACCATCTTTACCGTACACCAAAAGCGCGTTATACACCTTATTTTTTTCTGCCGATTGCAACGGAATGGTGCCACCAAATAAAACCACTTGATTGTCTTTTGCTGCTTGTGATAAAGCCGTTTGCAATGCGCCACCATCGCCTAGTTGCTCGGCAATGGCGCATTTATCGTGGTCATTTTTACCCATTAAACACCAATATTCAGGCAGCAATACCCACTGTGCGCCTTGCTGGGCAGCTTGTTTCACCCATTTTTGCATCGTTTCAATATTCTGCGCCACGTGGCAGCCTGAAACCATCTGAATGGCAGCAATCGTTAACTGTTTCATTTGCGTTGTCCTACTTGATAAGCGTTTTTAATATGACTTAAAAAGATGAAAAAATAAGCATTAAAAATGGTGAAGTGATGTTGACCACAAAACCGAAACTGATGGCTAATGGCACCGTCATTAAACCACCTGAACTTTGAATAATGGGTAAGGAAAAATCCAAACTGGTTGCCCCACCAATACCTATTGCTGTGGCAGATGAAGTGCGCATCAATAAAGGAATAAACATCAGGGCAAAAAATTCACGCAACAAATCGTTTAATAATGCCACACTTCCCCAAGTTGCATCGTAAGCCTGCGTCATCACAATTCCTGATAAAGAATACCAACCATAGCCTGAACTTAATGCCAGCCCTTTTGTTAAGGATACGTTATCAAAAATCACGGCAAACAAAACACCTGCCAATAAACAAGAAAGCGTAAACACCGCACTGATTTGCATACCACGTTTATTGAGCAACACTTGTTTGAGCGAAATACCATTACTGCGCAATTGTATGCCAACCAAAAAAATCAACACCATTAAAATATAAGTACCTGTTTGTTCAGGAAATAAATAGTGTTCAGGCAGCATTTTCCCTAAAAACAAACCCACCAAAACCAAAGCGGGTTGTTTTAAATTGTCCAAAAAATTGATTTTTTTCTGTTTTTGTTCAGGCAGCA
This sequence comes from Neisseriaceae bacterium, assembly GCA_017446355.1. Lineage (GTDB taxonomy): Bacteria > Pseudomonadota > Gammaproteobacteria > Burkholderiales > Neisseriaceae > RGIG3394. Next base: position 2,756 of record JAFSQZ010000138.1, on the reverse strand, counting down.
CAACAGAATGATATGGGACAAGGTATTCAAAAATATGCAGAAAAACAATATTTAAGGTCATCAATAAGGTAAACAACACCAGCACATACATCATTACATCGCGTAATTGTATCCATAAATTGTCTACACGCGCCAAACCCATACCAATGGTCAATAAAATCATATAAACCGATGTATTTAATAAACGGTCAATCATTACGTTGTATTTTTTCGGTATCGCCACCGCAAAACCCACAAACATTGGCATCAGAATCAAAATCAATGTTTTGATGTTTTCCATAATATTTCTTTCAGGCTGCCTGAAATCAAGCTTTTAGTAAATGCAAGACACGGCGTACAGCATCTATTCGTGCGCCAACTTCTTCATAACGTTCATCAATCCGCAATTTGTCTGCGCTGACCATACGCCAAGTTTTTTCACTTTGCATCAAACCAATTAAATGTGATGGGTCAATTGGTGTGTGTTGCGTAAATTGCAACAGCATCATTTGTGGCGATGCTTCTACGCTGACTATCCCCAAAGCTTTGGCAAGTAAACGTAAACGATGACTGTCTATTAAAGTGTTTACTGCGGTTTCAGGCAGCCCAAAACGGTCAATCAATTCTTCGTTGATTTCATTGATTTGTTCTGCTGTTTCGCAAGCCGCAAGACGTTTATACAAAACCAAACGTTCGTGTACATCAGGACAATAATGTTCAGGCAGCAAGGCAGGACTGTGTAATTTGATTTCTGTGTTCACGCCCAAAGGGGCGTCTATATTTGGCACGCGCCCTTTTTTTAAATCGCGCACGGCTTGTTTGAGCATTTCGGTGTAAAGCGTAAAGCCCACTTGCATCATTTCGCCTGATTGTCCTTCACCCAAAATTTCGCCTGCGCCACGAATTTCCAAATCTTGCATCGCCAAAGTAAAACCTGCGCCCAATTCATCGGCGGCCGCAATGGCATCAAGGCGTTTTTCTGCATCTTTGCTCACAAATTCTGGTGTCAATAAATAAGCATAGGCTTGGTGATGACTACGCCCTACTCGTCCGCGCAATTGATGCAGTTGCGCTATCCCAAATTTGTCAGCACGATTGATGATAATCGTGTTGGCATTGGGAACATCAATCCCTGTTTCAATAATGGTGGAACACAATAAAACATTAAATTTCTGATTAAGAAAATCGCGCATCACGTGTTCTAATTCACGTTCACGAAGTTGTCCGTGTGCGATACCGATTCTGGATTCAGGCAGCAATTGGCTTAATTTTTCGTACATATTTTCAATGGTTTCCACTTCATTATGCAGAAAAAATACTTGCCCACCGCGTTTTAATTCACGCAACACGGCTTCGCGTATACTGCCTTCGCTAAATGGTTTCACAAATGTTTTCACCGCTAAACGGCGAGAAGGTGCAGTGGTAATCAAAGAAAAATCGCGCAAACCTTCTAATGCCATACTTAATGTGCGCGGAATCGGCGTTGCCGTCAGCGTGAGCATATCCACGTTGGAACGCAAACGTTTGAGTTGTTCTTTTTGACGCACGCCAAAACGGTGTTCTTCATCAATAATCACCAAGCCTAAATTTTTAAACGCAATATTATCTTGCACCAATTTATGCGTGCCAATCACAATGTCTACCGTACCATCTACCATACCAGCAAGCGTTGCTTTGGTTTCTTTGCTGCTGTTAAAACGCGATAAGGCTGCCACGCGTACAGGAAAATCGGCAAAACGTTCGGCAAAATGTTTGGCGTGTTGTTCCACCAAAAGTGTAGTGGGCGCAAGCAATGCTACTTGTTTTCCACTCATTGCCGCCACAAACGCCGCACGCAAGGCAACTTCTGTTTTCCCAAAACCCACATCACCGCACACCAATCTGTCCATCGGTTTGCTTTGCGTTAAATCGTTCAACACCGCCAAAATCGCTGCTGCCTGATCTTCAGTTTCTTCGTAACCAAAACCATTGGCAAAAGCTTGATAATCTTCTTCGTTTAAATGAAATTGAAAACCTGTTTGTGCGGCGCGTTGTGCGTATAAATTCAACAATTCAGCGGCGGTATCGTGGGCTTTTTGTGCGGCTTTACGTTTGGCTTTATTCCATTGTCCACTGCCTAATTTGTGCAATTGCACTTTTTCTAGGGCTTGCCCTGAATAACGACTGATTAAATGCAGTTGCGACACAGGAATAAACAATTGGGCATTATCGGCGTAATCAATCAGCAACATTTCCTCATCGTGTCTTGTTTCCAATCCTTGATAACGCCCGATACCGTGTGTTTCGTGTACCACCAAATCGCCTTGTTTGATTTCTGCCAAATCACGTAAAGACGCATCGGAAATCGCAGCGTGTTTACGGCGGCGCACGCGCGAACGCGCCACATATTGATACAAATCGTTTTCGGTAATCACCGCCAAAGGCGTGGTCAATTTTTCGTTTTCAGGCAGCACAAAACCTGCTGTTAAAGGGGCAACCGCAATCGCTAATTTCGTATCGCCATCAATAAAATCTTGCCACGAATCCACTGCGTTTAACACAATATGTTGCTGCCTGAAAAACGCCATCATCGTTTCGCGTCTACCCAAACTATCGGCACACACCAGCACGCGCCCAGAAAAATCATCTATAAATTTTTGCAAAGCCGCTAACGGTTGTTCGCTTTTACGGTTCACCACCACATTCGGCAAAATATGCGTAGGCGAACACTGTATCCACACTTGCGGATAAGCTTTCAGGCAGCCCAAAAAAATATCGGGCGACAAAAATAATTGATT
>JAFSQZ010000137.1 GCA_017446355.1 Neisseriaceae bacterium | reverse complement strand
CATTGTATAAAATACGCTTGAAATTATTCCTATCATACATTAACCATAATGTTTTTAAAATATTTTTTCTAAAAAAACAGCAAAAAAAATTCTTTTTTTTTTTTGATATTTCAATAAGTTATGCAAAATAAATAAGTTTTTAAAGTGTTGTATTTTTGCCTATTCAGGCAGCCTGAATTTGGTTTTATTTTGTCCCCAGTTGCGACCACACAATTTTGTCATATAGCCAGTTTGGGATAATTTTCATCAACAATGGAAACAGTTTGGCATCTTTGGTGGTGCGATAAATCATTTTGGGTTTATCCGATGTTAGCGCGTCAATCATTGCGTTTACGGTGCTTTCAGTGCTTGATGTTTGCCAATAGCTGGGTTTGTTCATATATGCCATAAAGCTGTTGGTTAGTGTTTGGTAGTCTGTAATATTGTTTGGAATATTGGCACCTGCTGTTTGCCAAAAATCGGTTTTTACTCGTCCTGGTTCTATTGCGATGACTTTGATGCCTGTGTTGCGTAATTCTTGTCGCAGGGCAATATGCATTCCTTTTAACGCGTGTTTGGACGCAGCATACCAGCCGATGCCGATACACGATGCGTGCGCTGCTAATGATTCGGTTATTACAATTCTGCCTGATTTTTGCATACGCATTGTTGGTAAAACTGTTTGAATACAACGCGCAACGCCAAATACGTTGACGTTAAATTGGTATTCAATATTTTCCATAGAAACGGCTTCTACCATACCATATACGCCTAAACCTGCATTGGCTAGTAAGCCGTCTATGCGTTGTTCTTTGTCTAAAATGGTTTGACAGGCTGCCTGAACGCTGTTTTCATCACATACGTTGACAGGTAAAACCATTGCACCTTTGTCGGCTAAATCTTGCATTAACGCTGTGCGGCGAGCGGATACATAAACTTTATAAGTATTATTTTGTAATAACTTTAAAGCGCAATCACGCCCAAATCCAGATGATGCGCCAATAATCCAAATGACTTTTTGCATATTTTGTCCTTATATTTATAATATTGATATTGTTTTCAGGCAGCCTGAAAGAATGGTTTTATTATATTATGATGGTATGACTAAAATTTTAAAAAGCCTGAATAGCCGATTTTTAAAGCCAGTATAAGCAGTATTGTAAAATTTAGTGTTTTGAAAAATTTGGTGCTGATTTTACTTCTTAATCCTATTCCAATGTATAAACCAATAATGGCAAAAAGTGTGAGTAATAGAATCAGTCCATATTCACTTTTTTCCAGCAATAAGTATTGGTTTTTGAGCATATAAATTTGTACAATTTTTGCCAGTAAAAAGCATAAGTTACTGGCTTTGGTGATGCGATTTTTATCATCGGTTTGGCTAAATAAATACATTAATAAAATAGGCGACATTGCATTTGTGGCACCGCCAATTAATCCTGCTAAAAAACCAAATAACATCATATTATTTTTGTTCGCCACCACTTTAATGGGTTTGACTTTTCCATATATATTTAATAAACCATTGATTGAATAATAAAAAGTAATACTTGCCATCAGTAAATACAACCAAGATATGGGTAGTATCAAAAGCAGTTTAACCCCTAAAATGCTGCCTACTACACTGCTGATGACTAATAATTTATAGTTTTTTAAATAATCAATTATTTCTTGTCCAATGCTTTTTTGATTATGTGTGCAAAGTACCAATAAACTCATTAGCAAACTGGGTAAGGCAACCAATGCAACCACTTTGGATAAGGGCATAATAAATGCAAGCGAAGTGGTTGCTAACATAGGAAATGCCATACCTGCAATGCCGTGTAGTATGGCAGCAATAATAAAAACGATGGTTAAGATAATGGATTGCATAACTGTGTTACTGATTTTATTTTAAGGGTGGCTATGCTACCACAACTTAATGACAATTTCAGGCAGCTAAAAATGTGTGAGAAAACGTAATGTTTTGGCACTTTTTTTGTTACTTGCGTCTATAATTTCATTTTTTCTTTAAATCATTTAATAGATAAAATGACTACTTGGCAAAATGGACGCTTAATGTCGGCAACGCAATACGTTTCTCCAAATTATTGTGCGCGTGAAAAAGGGGAAAAAATTCAT
>JAFSQZ010000136.1 GCA_017446355.1 Neisseriaceae bacterium | reverse complement strand
GCGATAATCTTCCCAATCGCAAATAAACGGCTTGCAACCGTCTGCTAACATTCTGCTCATTACGCGGTTTCCCATAACGGCTGAAAACTTATCAAGGCTTAAATTTGAAATAAAAATCGTTGGTAACTCGTTTTCATAACGCGCGTTGACAATTTCTGTAATCACGCGCCCTGCGTTATCTGTTGCGTATTGAATGCCTACTTCGTCAATAATGAGTAAGTCAATTTCTGCGTATTTTTTAATCAACTCAAACTCGGTTTCCGTTTTTGATTTATAAGTCGCTTGAATGCGTCTGATAATCTCGCTGGCTGTTGAAAATAACACGGTTTTATTGTTTGCCAACCCTGCCATTCCTACGGCGCACGCTAGGTGCGTTTTGCCGTTTCCACAATTGCCAAGCAATACTAAATTTCTTTTCAGGCTGCCTGAAAGAAAATCTTCGGTGTATTTTTTAACCAAGTCTTTCAGTTGACTTTTTCGCTCGTTGCCGTTCGTGTGATAGTTTTTCACTCTGCAATTTTGGTGTCTTTTCGGAATGCCTGATTTGCCTAGTATGTGTTCAAGTTCTTTGTTTTTCAGCTCAAATAACCGCGCTTGTTCGGCTTTTTGTTGTTCTTCGGTGCAATGCGTGCATTTTTCCACGCGTCCGCTTTTAAACACTTTCGCGCGGTATTTACCGTGTTTTTCACAAAATGCGTCTGCAATGTGTGATACGGTGTTATTGTCTGCAATGCGGTCTATAAATTTCTGAAAATTGCTTGTTGTCGTTTCCATTTTTCCGTCCGTTTTTGGTTAGTTTTTCTAAAATCGCAAAATTTCGCGTTTTTTCGCGTTTTTTTGGATAGGGTAGGTAATCATAAGGGGTTAAGTGTTAATCGCTCATTTTTGCGTGTTTTTTTGCAAGTAATCGCTATTTTTAAATCTTTCTCGGTCTGCAATGTTTAAAACGGTATTTCTTCGTTCGGGTCTGATTTTGGTAAATCCACTTCAATCGGATTGCCGTGTCTATCCACAAAACCGCCTACTTTCGGCTGTTCCACTTCCAAGCTGAAAAAGCTTTCTTTGCTGTTGCTTGTCTGTGGCATTGAGTAACCGCGTTGTTTGTTCATCAACCAGTCGGCTCTGAAACTACACCAGCCATAACCGATTGCCAGCTCAATCGCCGTTTGTGGCGTTAGTCCACATTTTTCCGCTTCGTCTTTCAGCTGTTTCGCAGCAGTCTTGGTCAGCGGTAAGCGTTTAGCGTGTCGCATCTGCAAGTGGTCAATGGCAACTTGTCCGATAACGCCAATGTCTGCCAAAATTTTCAGTTCGGTTTCAAAACGTGAATTTTTGGTTTTGGTTTTTTTCGGTTCGTCAGGATTTTCCAAAACGCTTTTTCGCGTTTCGGTTTTTTGGTCTGCAAAATCGTCAGAAAAATTTTTGTCTGCAAAATTTTCGTTTTGCGAATTGTTCGCATTTTCAAAATTTGCATTTTCAGTTTTTTGCGCATCGCGCGTTAAAAAAATATTAGTTTCATTGACTGGTTCTAAAGAGTTACTGGTTATGGGTGAACTACGTTCACTACCCCCTAGTGAATTTAGTTCACTACCTAGTGAAGTGTCGTTCACTACCCCTAGTGAACCACCGTTCACTACCCCTAGTGAATTTTGTTCACTACGTTGATTGCCTTTTTCTATCGTTAACTTGTAAATATTGGATTTATTGCTATTGCAGTAACAACGTTTTTCAATGGTTAAAAATTCATCTTCTTGCAATTTTTTAATGATATTGATAACCGCTCTTCGTGAAATTTCGCATTGGTCAGCAATATGTTGATAGCTTGGAAAGCACTCGCCTGTGTCGCTAGCACAGTCTGCAAGCTTTAATAACACTAATTTTCGTGTTGAATTTTTGATTTTAGCTTGCATTGCCTTTACCATTAAAAGCATACTCATTTTAAAATCCTTATAAAATCAACTACCTAACGTATAAACCGCATAAGTACTGCCGTTTTTGGCTTTATGCTTGGTCGCGATAATGTTCATACCGTAATGATGGCGCAGGTGATAAATAATCCCTGATAGCCGTGTAATACCGTGTTCAAACATTTCTAAACTGGATACGCGCCGTCCTTTTTTCAGACAGGCTCGGACATATTGCGTTTGGGTCATTGGTTGGCTCCAAAAATTTTTTTAAACTCAATGGGGAATTTAAGACTTAAAAAATTAAGTTGTGCTTTTGGAATATTGGTCTTCTTCCAGTGAGATACCGCTCCTTTTGTTATTGAACAGTATTCCGATACTCGGCTGACACCACCTATTTCATTTATAAAATCAATGTGTTTTTTATTCATAATAGTTTCCATATAAAGAATTGTTTGTATTTTATAGTTTTCTATACAAAAAATCAAGCAATCTATATCAAAAATAGTTTACACTTCTAAACTATTGATTAGAATTTTTATAAAGGATTTAAAATGAACGAACTTAAAGAACGATTAGAAGAATTGATGAAAGAACACGGATTAAGAACACAACAGCAATTAGCTGATTTTGCTGGCGTAACAAAAGGATTGGTTGGGCAATGGTTTTCAGGACAAACAAAATTAGGTGCAAAACCTTTAATGGAATTTGAAAAAAAGACTAATTTTTCAACAATTTGGTTGGCATATGGAACTGGTGATAAATATAAAAAAAATGAAATAAATAAAAAAGAAAATCAAGACGTTATCACTATTGACCAAATAGACATTACAGCATCTTGTGGAAAAGGCGTAGCTAATCTTTATGATTATCCTGAAATTGTGCGCAGCATTGATTTTAAAATTGAACAAGTGAAAAATTTATTTAGCCCACTTCAATCCAAACACATTAAACTTATCAGCACCGATGGCGACAGTATGCACCCAAAAATTCCCAAAGGCGCAACCGTGTTTATTGATGTGTCTAAAAATTATTTTTGCGGTGATGGCATTTATTTATTTTTCTATTGCGGTGATTTGTATTTAAAACGTTTGCAAAAAAACCCTGATGGCTTTCTAGCTATTTCCGATAATGAAAAATATCCGCCTTTTAATATTAAAAAAGAAAACATTCACGAATTTAATGTTATCGCGCGGTATGTTGGTATTTTAAATGTTGTGATTGATTAAAAATCAATGAACAGCCTGAAAAAAATAAACCTATGTTTAAAATCATAGGTTTATTTTTAAAATTACGCACTTACATAATTTCGCACTGCCTGTATAATCCACTCATTCAAAGATATATTTTTTCTAACAGCTGCCTGCGCTGCTTCTCGGTGTAAATCCGCACCTAATCGCACATTCAGGCTGCCTTTATAAGGTTTATCAGGTGCAATGCCTTTTTCTTCACACATCGCTAGATATTCATTAACTGCTTGTTCAAACATTGCTTGAATTTCTGTAACGGTATCACCTGCATAACCGATAAGGCTGTTAATATGCAACACGCGCCCAATTAAGCAAGCATCTTCCGCACTATACTCTACCGACCCTTCATAGCCACGATATTTTAACAAGTCACTCATCTTTAATCGCTCCAACTTTCTTTAAACCATCAATTGCTAATTTAAGCGCATAGGGTTTTACAATATTGCTAGGGTGTGGCTCGTGCATCATCACAGCTATACAGCTTTTCTCGTGCAACCATTTTCTACCTGAACCACTGCTTTTATAAAGTGTAAAACCGTTTGCTTGCATCACTGTTGCCAACTCTTCCCAAGTAAAATCTTTTGGTACGCGCAACAAGCGCATCAACAACTTATCCGACTTACTCATATTTGCCTTTTATTTTGATAATTGCAACTATTATACAGTTGCAATTAAATATTTGCAAATAACTGTGATAATCAACAATTTCAACATTAAATTACAATCATTTTCCTGTCAATTCAAAATCAGCAAAATTTTATTTCTTTAAAAATCAATAAATTAAACATTTTAATCTAGTTTTCTAAATATTTTAGTTGCAAAAATGTTTAGCAATCTATACAATACACCCATCAACCAAACAGGACTAAAAAAATGAACCACCAACTTGACACTGAAAACGAAAAAATCGCAACCATACTTCAATCATTTATAGCGGGCGCGTTGTTCACGATGTTGCTAATAGGTTTTTCAAATGTTTATGGCTATCGCCAATATTTAAAAAACAATCCGCAGCCTGAAATCATTCAATCCATAACGGACACGCCGATAACACCAGCAAGCAAAAATGAAATGGTAGAACTAGAACTTGAACTATGCAAAGGCACAAGCAACCCAGCGCAATGCTTTCAAGATTATTTAGACGGAGCGAAAAAATGAACAAAATTGAATTAGCCGATGTGGTGTACAGCACTTTAAAACGCAGAGCGATTAAATTAGATAAAAAAATCAAAAAGTTACAAAGACTTGAAAAAGAGTTAAAAGAAATTGAAAACTTGATTATTTCTTCAAAAAATTATGATGAAGAAATGGACTTTTTACCAAACTTTTTGAAATAAAAAACAGGCTGCCTGAAAAGACAGCCTATGTAGGAAGTTACTCTAACTCAAAATAGGCATCGCGCCAAGATGGAACAGACAGCTGCAAGCTTGTTTCTAATTCGCCAGCAAAGAAAGAAGCGTCATTAAAACGGTCATAAACTTTATAGACTATATCGCTATTGAGTGAACGAACTGCGCTTTTTGTGCGGAAAAAATAAGCTTGCATATAAGGCAAATGGCTCAACAAGGCTTTTAGATTATGAACATCGTTT
>JAFSQZ010000135.1 GCA_017446355.1 Neisseriaceae bacterium | reverse complement strand
CCCAGAAAAATCATCTATAAATTTTTGCAAAGCCGCTAACGGTTGTTCGCTTTTACGGTTCACCACCACATTCGGCAAAATATGCGTAGGCGAACACTGTATCCACACTTGCGGATAAGTTTTCAGGCAGCCCAAAAAAATATCGGGCGACAAAAATAATTGATTGGGTGGTAAAGCTGGATAAGTTGGGTCGCCTTGCGTCATCGCAAAACGCGATTTCAAATCCGTCCAAAAACGGTTGGCATACGCATTCACATCGTCAGCAAAAACCACCAGCGCATCATCGCCCACATAATCCAATAAGCTGGCACATTGTTCTTCAAAAAACAGTGGCAAATAATATTCCACCCCTGCGCCAAATTGTCCTTTACTCACCGCTTGATAAACAACCGCTTGATTGACATCACCGTTAATCTGTTCACGAAAATGCGAACGAAACAATTTTTGCGCGGTTTCATCAGTTGGAAACTCGTGTGCAGGCAGCAAACGAATTTCGCTCACAGGATTCAGCGTGCGTTGCGTTTCAGGGTCAAACGTTTTAATAGAATCTACTTCTTGGTCAAACAAATCCAAACGAAACGGCACATCGCAACCCATTGGAAAAATATCCACAATGCCACCGCGAATAGCAAACTCATGTGCTGCCACAACATTGGTTACCAAACTATAACCTGCCTGAATCAAAGATTGACGCAACGCATCTAAATTTAAAGTTTGTCCCACTTTCACCCAAAACGTTCGCGTCATCAAAAACGACACAGGCGCAAGCCGTTGCATCGCTGTTGCCACAGGCACAAACAAAGCCTGTACTTGTCCACTTTTTAATTGCCACAACACCGATAATCGTTCAGACACCAAATCTTGATGTGGCGAAAAATGCTCATAAGGCAAAGTTTCCCAATCAGGGAAAAATAAAGCATTATCTTCTGGACGAAAAAATTGCCACGCCTCGTGTAAACGATGCGCGGTTTCACTGTCTGCCGTCAAAATAACCTTACAACCTTTTTGGGGCAGCTTATGTGTTAGAAAATAAGGCAAACTCCCTTGCGACAAGGCTTGCCAAATGGTTTTTTGTTGTGGTTTAGGTAAAGGAAAAGTACTCATAAATCATTTCAGGCTGCCTGAATATTTCCAAGCAGCCAGCAAAACAAAAACGAAAGAATTTTAACAGTTTTTAAAACACGAAAAAACGTTCACAAAATGAAACACTCTATCTCAACCGCTTATCAAGTGTATTTTTGAAAAAAGAACCGCTTTATTTTGACTACGCCTAGTAAACAAAAATTACATCTTTTGCATACTCATCAACATAACTGTTATTTTCAGGCAGCCTGAAAACTTTTATTGAAACTCATAACCCCAAAATCGCAACATCACCCTTACCTTGACGAATCAATTCCGTACCATCAGTCATATCCACCACAGTTGTTGGCTCCATACCACACCAGCCACCATCAATAATCAAATCCACAGCATGCTCCAAACGATCGCGAATTTCATAAGGGTCGGTCAAAACCTCATTATCTTCAGGCAGCATTAACGTACACGACAAAATCGGTTCGCCCACATGCTCAATCAAAGACAAAGCAATTTTATTATCTGGCACGCGCAAACCAATGGTTTTGCGTTTAGGGTGCAACGTACGATTAGGCACTTCTTTAGTTGCTTGCAAAATAAAAGTATAACTACCAGGTGTCGCCGCTTTCAATTGGCGATATTGACTATTGTCCACACGTGCATAGTTACCCAACTCACTCAAATCAGCGCACATTAAAGTGAGATGATGTTTTTGGTCAATACGGCGAATGTGCAAAATACGTTCCATCGCATTTTTATCACCCAACGCACAACCCAGCGCGTAACATGAATCAGTAGGATAGACCACCACACCACCACTTTTAATAATATCAGCCGCTTGTTTAATTAAACGCTCTTGTGGATTATCGGGGTGAATGGCGAAAAACTGTGCCATATTTTTGTCCTTTTATCTTGCGTATTAACAAACGTTTCAGGCTGCCTGAAAACGCTTTAAAAAAGGCGTAACATTATCATTATCAATATTCTTTTTCAACTTTTAAGTGTTGTAAGCTGAAACCTTTGCAAAACTTTCCGCTGTTTTCCGAAGCCGTTTAATCCTTTTGATTTCTACACTATTTCAATCTTGCCATACTTTTATTATTGAAAAACATAAGCATCATACCCAATTAAGATTTTTTCAAACCTTTCAGGCAGCCTGAACAATGCAAATCATTGAATACCCCAATTCTCCTTTTAAACTTTATCAAGCTTTTGCGCCAGCGGGCGATCAACCCTCTGCTATTGCTCAATTATTAGACGGTTTAAACGATGGTTTAGCCGCGCAAACTTTATTAGGCGTAACGGGGTCGGGCAAAACTTATACGATGGCAAATGTGATTGCGCAAAGTGGTCGTCCTGCCATTATTATGGCGCACAACAAAACCCTTGCCGCGCAACTTTATGCTGAAATGCGTGAGTTTTTCCCTGAAAATGCAGTGGAATATTTTGTTTCTTATTATGATTATTATCAACCAGAAGCTTATGTTCCCAGTCGCGATTTATTTATTGAAAAAGACAGTTCCATCAATGAACACATTGAACAAATGCGTTTGTCTGCCACCAAAAACTTAATGACACGCAAAGATGTGATTATTATTGCTACTGTTTCCGCTATTTACGGCATAGGCGACCCCACCGAATATCAACAAATGATTTTATCGGTTAAAGAAGGCGATAAATTGGATCAACGTGATATTTTATCGGTACTGGTTTCTATGCAATATGAGCGTGGTGATTTGGATTTTAAACGCGGTAGTTTTCGCGTACGTGGTGATGTGGTAGACGTGTATCCAGCGGAAAGTTCAGATGATGCTTTGCGTATTTCTTTATTTGATGACGAAGTGGAACGCTTGGATTTATTTGACCCACTTACAGGCAGCCTGAAACAACGTGTCGGACGTTACACCGTTTTCCCATCTAGTCATTATGTTACACCACGTGAAACCGTGTTACGCGCTTGTGAAAGCATTAAAGATGAATTGCGACAACGTATTGATTTTTATACCAAAGAAAACCGACCAGTAGAACAACAACGCATTGAACAACGCACCCGTTTTGATTTAGAGATGTTGTATGAAATGGGATTTTGCAAAGGTATTGAAAACTATTCACGTCATTTTTCAGGCAAAAAAGAAGGCGAACCACCTCCCACGCTAATGGATTATTTACCGAAAAATGCCATTATGTTTATTGACGAAAGCCACGTTACCATCGGACAAATCGGTGCTATGTATAAAGGCGATGCCAGTCGTAAACAGAATTTAGTGGATTACGGTTTCAGGCTG
>JAFSQZ010000134.1 GCA_017446355.1 Neisseriaceae bacterium | reverse complement strand
TTTCAAGGCGGACACAATGCTGGGCATACATTGGTTGTGAACGGTAAAAAAACCATTTTACGTTTAATTCCAAGTGGCATTTTGCATGAAAACTTGGATTGTTTTATTGGTTCAGGTGTGGTGGTATCGCCAGAAGCTTTATTGGGCGAAATTGATGAACTGGTGTCAGCTGGTGTGAAAAATGTGGCGCAACGTTTGCAAATTGCTGCAACCGCGCCATTGATTTTGCCTTATCACGTTGCACTTGACCAAGCTCGCGAACAATCACGTGGTGATAAAAAAATTGGCACAACAGGTCGCGGTATTGGTCCTGCATACGAAGATAAAGTAGCACGTCGTTCTGTGCGCGTTTGCGACTTATTGAATATGGATTTGGTTGCAGAAAAAGTGCGTGCAAATTTAGCATTGTATAACGTGCAATTGGTACATTTACACGGTGCAAGTGAAGTAAAATTTGAAGATGTGATGGCAAAAATTGAAAGTTTCCGTGAACGCATTTTGCCAATGATTACCGATGTATCACGTACCTTGTATGAAAAAAATCAAAAAGGCGAAAAACTTTTATTTGAAGGCGCACAAGGCACATTATTAGACATTGATTATGGTACTTATCCATTTGTTACCTCATCAAATTGCTTGGCGGGTGCAGTTTCTGCTGGTGCAGGCGTGCCACCGCAAATGATTAACTATGTATTGGGTATTGTGAAAGCTTATACGACTCGTGTGGGTTCTGGACCATTCCCAACAGAATTATTTGATGAAATCGGTCAAGGTTTGGCCGAACGTGGTCATGAGTTCGGTTCGGTAACAGGTCGTCCACGTCGTTGTGGCTGGTTTGACGCGGCTGCCTTAAAACGTTCTATTCAAATCAATGGCATCACAGGTATGTGTATCACCAAATTAGATGTAATGGACGGAATGGACGAAATCAAAATCTGTACAGGTTACACGCTGCCTGATGGTACAAGCACTGATATTTTGCCTTTTGGCGCAGATGCTGTGGCAACTTGTACACCCATTTATGAAACCATCGCAGGTTGGAAAGAAAGCACATTCGGTGCAACATCATATGACGCGCTGCCTGAAAATGCGAAAAAATATTTAAAACGCATTGAAGAAGTGTGCGGTGCGCCTGTGGCAATTGTGTCTACTGGACCTGACCGAGAACAAACCATTTTGATTGAACACCCTTTTCAATAAGGACTAAACATTCAGGCAGCTTGTTTTTAGGCTGCCTTTTTTGACGCAAACCGTGATTTACGCTTATTTAAAGCGCAGATGAAAAGCAAAATAGTGTACAATCTCCGTGCAATATTTTTCTGTTTTTATTATGATTTATCAACGTCAATTAGTTAAAGAAACCACCATCACCGCCATCGCGATTTTTTTCGTTGTATTGGCGATTTTGGTGTTTACACAAGGCATCAATTTATTGGGTCGCGCCGCAGATGGACGCGTGGCTGTTGATGCCGTTGCCGCGCTTATCGGTTTTTGGACAGTGGGTATGACACCACTTCTAATTGTGCTGACTGCGTACATCAGTTTGTTAACTGTACTCACACGTTACTGGCGCGATAGTGAAATGGCCATTTGGCTATCTTCTGGATTAAGTTTAAAACGATGGTTAAAACCCGTTATGTCATTTGCCATACCGCTAGCGATTTTAGTGGCGGTGATGCAATTATCGGTTTTGCCTTGGGCAGAATTGCGCAGTCGTGAATATGCTGAATTATTGAAACAAAAACAAAATTTATCTTTGGTGGAGTCAGGCGTTTTTGCACCACTGGGTTCAGACAAAGACCGCGTGTATTTTGTGGAAACTTTTGATACCGATAACGGTGTAATGAAAAACCTGTTTTTACGCGAAAAAAATGACAAAGGACAAAACAGTGTCATTTTTGCCAAAGAAGGTCATTTTGATTTAAGCAACAATCGGCGCACCTTAATTTTATCCAGTGGCTATTACTACACAGGCAATGCAGGGCAAAGCGATTTTAAACAAATTTCTTTTGATAAGCTAAATTTAATCATCAACACCACCCCAAAACTCATCAACCCCATTGACCATCGGCGCACCATTCCTACTTCCAAACTCCTACACAGTGGGCAGCCTGAATATCAAGCGGAATTGATGTGGCGCATTTCCTTACCCTTAACCGTGATTTTATTGAGTTTTTTAGCCATTCCATTATCGTATTACAACACGCGTTCAGGCAGCTCTTATCACGTTATTTCGGCGGTATTATTCTTTTTGATTTATCAAAATGGTTTAACGCTTTTACGTGATTTGGTGGAAAAAGGAAAAATTCCTTTTTGGTTAGGATTTTTACCCATGCACATTTTGATTTTATTATGTGCCATCGTATTGATGAACATACGTAATCAACCTGCGCAGCCTTTTTGGAAAAGTTTGAAACAAGCGATGGTTTGGAAAAAACAATAATGCTAGAAATATTGGTATGATGGTCAAAATAAGCACTAAAACACCAAAAGCCTTATCATAACCGTTTTTAAAAGAATTAAAAGCTTTGAACACCAACACTTTTTACGACAATCTGTTTTTATTTTTTCAGGCAGCTTAACGCAATATGAATATTTTAATTTCCAATGATGATGGTTACTTATCACAAGGCATTGCCATTTTGGCGCAAGTCGCAGCAGAATTTGCAAATGTGCGCGTGGTTGCACCAGAGCGCAACCGTAGTGGAGTGAGTAATTCTTTAACTTTAGAACACCCTTTGCGTATTCACGCAGCAGAAAATGGTTTTTATTATGTCAGCGGTACACCAACAGATTGTATTCATTTGGGCTTACATATGCTTGCTGATTTTCAGCCTGATTTAGTGATTTCTGGGGTCAATCACGGTTCCAATATGGGCGATGACACCTTATATTCGGGTACAGTTGCCGCCGCAACAGAAGCTTTCTTAATGGGTATTCCAGCAGTAGCATTTTCATTGTGTTCGCATCAAATGCTGCCTTACGAAGATACCGTACGCCAAGTTTGCACGGAAATATTGTCCAAAATTTGTGCCAAACCGCCTATTGAACCTATTTTATGGAATGTGAATATTCCCGCAGTGGCAGCAGAAGATTTACGCGGTTTACAAATTACGCGTTTAGGTCGTCGTCATCACGCGCAAAGTATTGAGCCAACACGTAGTCCGCGTGGTGATCAACTGTATTGGATTGGCGCAGCAGGTCATGTGTTAGATAATGAAAAAGGCACTGACTTTTTTGCCACAGAAACAGGTTACGTCAGCATCACACCTTTGCAAGTGGATTTAACCGCCCATTCGCAATTAGACGCTTTGAGAACATTTTGGCAAGATTGTGCCTTACATCACACAGAATAAAACTTTTCAGGCAGCTATTTTTTATTTATGCTGCCTGAAATCTTGTTTAAATAGACATAAAACGGTATGATTTTAAGATTAAAATTTTTGCAAAATTCACCAGTTGGCATAAGGATTGCGATAAAACGAAAAAAGTCGCAATATTTTATTTGATAAAGAAATACTTCACTTTATTCAGGATCGCTGGCGTAAACAGTATATTTTGCAAAGATTAGATTAAGTATTCAAAAATAATGCAGAGAGGAATTACTATGTCTCCCTTATTTTCGCGTTCGTTATTGCTTTTAAGCAGTTTTGTTTTAACCGCTTGTGCCACACAAACACCAGCCCCCGTTGTTGACGGTTCATTTAATACACAAACCACCCCAACGATACCAGACACAACAATTGTGAACAATCCTGTGAACAATGTTGACAATCCTTATGGTGCAACACCTTACACACCAGAAACATCTAGTGAAACCGTTTCATCTAGCGGATACACTACCCCCACAACCACCACCCCAACAAAACCCTATATTGGTAATTACTCGCCAGTTGATGTCAATGCAACTTATCACCAAGTGGTTTACGGCGATACCGTTTACAATATTTCTAAACGTTACGGCATCAGCCAGGATAATTTGCGTGCTTGGAATCAAATTCCAGACAATAATAATATCAATATTGGGCAAAAACTGCGTGTAAAGCCTTTGAATAGCGTGAGTAATCAATCTTATGTTGCGCCCGCACCCACGCTATCTACATCAGGTGCGCAAACGCATCAAGTAGTTGCTGGCGACACCGTTTATAATATTTCTAAACGTTATGGCATCAGCCAAAACCAGTTGCGTGAAAACAATCAATTGTATAACGATGATATTAAAACTGGGCAAATTTTGTATGTAGGCAACAATTCGGCAGCATCCACATCCGTTGCGCAAAATATTGCAACAACACCGCAAAATACTAATATAGCAAACACAACAGCCAGTCAACCTGTTAGCACAACAACAAGCGGTCAAACCGTTTTTAAACAGGACGGAGTGGTATGGCAATCCCCACTTGCAGGTGCTAAAGTGATTGAACCATTTGCAACGAGTAAGAAAAACATTAAACTTTCAGGAAAAGTAGGTCAAAATATTGTGGCACCAGCTGATGGTCAAGTTATTTTGGTAGGGGCGTCCCCACGTGGTTATAGTGGTGATATGTTGATTATTCAACACAACTCTGGATACGTAAGCGCGTGTACCAATATTCAAAATATTACGGTTAAAGAATTGCAAAACGTGAAACGTGGTCAGAAATTAGGTTCTTTGAACAACAGTGGTAGTATGTTGTTTGAAATGCGTTCTGGTAGTAATAAAAACCCAATAGACCCTAATAAAGTGATTACAACATTTTAATTTTTCAATACAAGCAAACGCTGCCTGAATAATTTTAGGTAGCGTTTTTTTTATAAAGTAAAGTTTCAGGCAGCCTAAAAATAGTGCAAAAGCTCAAAGCATTCTCTTTTTTACAACACCAAAAACATCAAAAAAACACCCAGTCAAACACATAAAAAACAAACTAACTCATTGATATATATATATATATCCACGCAAAATATTTCAAAAAATAAAACACAAACAAAACACGCAAAAAAACGTTTTGCACACACCATCATTAACGAATAACGTTATAATGCACAAAAAAAAGAAACCTTTGCGACATTGTCACAAAGGTTTCTTCAAGACTTCCGTTCCTTAACAATCAGGAAAAAGATGGTCTGATTTTAGTACAAACTTCATCAAAAGTGAAGAGAAAATCCGACCATAATACTTTAATGACAGCAACAACAACATTAAAGGGCGGGCGTTCAAGTATCGTTCGCCGTTAATTAGGATAAGTTGGTTGAAGCGTGCGAGACACTACACACCAAAAACTTGCCGCCCCTGCGAAAAGGTTGAGAACGGATAAAGTTCATACCGTTCAGGCAGCGAAAGCCACAAGCAAACAAGCAGCCTGAACAACAAAAACCCTCTGGCGGAAAACAGCGTATTAAACGGACAACAGAAAATCCGTATAACAAAAAGCGCGACAGAAATAAGAGCAGCATTGCAGCCGTATGTTTTTAGACAAACTCCCTGTTGTGACAGAACAAAGTAATGAATAAAAGCGACGGCGTAAGTCTAAACTAAAAAAGAAAGCGAAAACGTTTTGGAAGATGCAGAGCCAATGAGTAAGCACCACTTGTTGTAAGAAGCTACGTTAAAACAACCGCTTATTTTAAACTGTGTTACCATAAAATATTCTAGCAAAGCCCAATATTCTGATTTAGCTAGTAAGGAAACGAAACATCTCAAAAGGATGCTTTACTTTTACCGAACAAACTAAATAATAGAAAAAAAGGTTTTAAAAGAAATATTAAGCAGTTGGTGATAGAGTTGAAATAGGCGGTTTTATTGTTCAGGCAGCATATAGATAGATATCAGTGAAATAGATGTTTTAGAGAGCGTTTAAAGTATTTATTTCAATAATATTTTGTTTTTAACTTTTAAGTTTTTTTTAACCATATAAGGAAAACACGATGATAAACAGATTTCAACAAACGCTGATAATGGCAAGAAAATGCTATTTAAATGGTTCAACCTTTAATAAACCGCTTGTTTTTAATGCAGGCGGTTTTTGTTTGGGAAATGTGGTGAATATGAAAAATGAAAAAAAGCACTAAATACAAGATATATTTTTCGGTGTGGTCAATTTGTGTTTTATTTTGGTTTTTGGTTGCTGGTCCTTTTACATGGAGTACAAAAGATGAAAAGAATGTAATTATAGAAAATCCAATGGTAAAAAGACCTTTCAGAAATAAAAGAAATTCAGTGGAACAACTTTATTTTACTAATAAATTAGATGGAACAAGCTACCATATAAGATGCTCTGCGTTAAAAATAATAAATAATGAAAGAGAGAATTTTTGTGATTGGTATGATGGGAAAAATCCAAAGCACAAAGTATCTTCGGTTAAAAAGATTTCCATTGTTTATTTGCATACTAATTCTAATTATGAAAAAAACAGAAAAATCAGATTACATTCTTTTGTAAAAAATATTGAATTTTTAGATGAAAATAGTAATACGCATTACCTTACTATTGATGAAAAAGTTATACATAATGAAATTAAGCGAGATTTATCTCTCGTTTGGGGTAGCCCTATCGCTTTATCCATAGCATTTTTCCAGATATATTTGAAAAAATTTATTTTGGCGACAAGAAAAAAATGAAAGCCAATAGAAATTACGAACAATTAGTATCATTGAGAGGTGCGATAATATTTATAGTTATTTTTATTCTCTCAATTTTATTAACAGGTGAGATTATTAATCTCATTTTTTTAATCAAACGATAAGGAAATTAATATGTCAACAAAACAAGCAGGTTTGTATTTTATTACTGCCACAGCAGGTGCAGCAGCAAATTCAACTGGTCAAGCTGTTGGTGTTAATATGGAACAAAAGTATTGGGAAACAGAAGCAGTAGCTGGTTTTTCCAGTGTTGCTGTAAATTATGCTAGCGATATTACTGGTGCTGCTTCCAAAATTGCAACTGGTGCGGAAGCAGAAGCATTGGGAAAAATTGGAAATAAACTTGGTAGGGGAGCAGGTTTGTTAGGGGTACTTCAAGTTGGTGTTGATGTTGTTGGTAACGATGGAGATATAAATCAAATATCAGCAGGACAACTTCTCAATCTGGCAGCAGCCGTAACCAGTATGACACCAGGTCTACAAATAGTCGGTTTTGCACTAGCAGGCGTATCAGTTGCCTATTCCATTTACGAAGAAGAAAACGGCGAAATCACCATAGGCGAAATTGGTGAATATTGGCACACCAAAATGGACGATTTGGTTAATAAATTCAAAGGTGATGAATTTGATGAAATTAAGGTAAATATCGGCAAATCAGACGCAAAACTTTTGGATATGCTGCCTGAAAACTCATTAGAACAAAAAGCTGTAATGCAACAATTTGATCAATGGCATACTGCTCAAATAGTCAGTGGTGAATACAAAGGCGAACGTTTTTTTACGGATAATGAAGATGCTTTACAATACACCACCGCACAAGGAGAGGGTTTTGATGTTGATGGAAATGCAAGCAATCAATATGTTAATGACCTTTTATTAAATCTATCTCGTGAAATAAATAGCCCATATTTTTTATGGACAAGTTTTACAAAAGATTTGCAGCAATGGAATATTGTAACCAATAAAGATGGTGGAAATGTTTCTGCATTAGATGCAGAAAAAACACAATTTATGTTGGGAAATATTGGCAATGATCGTTTAATTGGTGGAAATAAAGACGATGTTCTCATTGGTAGAAATGGCGATGACTATTTATATGGTGGAAAAGGTTCTGATCAATTATATGGTGGCACTGGTTTTGATACTTATGAATTTAAAACTGGTGAAATGGATTGGGATAGAATTCACGATGTAAATGGTGATGGTCAAATCATTATTGATGGCGTTAATTTTTCATCGTTTCAATTCACTAAAAAATACAATTCTGATTTTATTTGGGAATATAAAATTGGCGATAACAATTGGTGGGCAATGTTAAATGACAAGGATTTAACTTTAATGTACGACAATAATCGCATTGTGATTGAAAACTATCAATCAATGGGTGGAAATAAATTAGGTATTGTTTTATCTGACGAAGAAACCACTCAGCCTGAAACTTCTGATGCACCCGATTATCTTTTATGGACAGGTGATATTCGTCCAAACACCAAGATTATTCACAAAGACGGCGAAGATATAGATACAGGAATTTATGATGTGAACTGGACAGACCATTCTCAACGCGATGAGAATGGTTTTTTAATAAATGGCGAGTTTCAGGCAGGGTTTAATGATGTGATGGTTGGGCAAAATGGTGTCAGCAACCATATTTATGGTTTAGCAGGAAACGATGCGTTAAGTGGTGGCAATGGTGATGATGTTATTGATGGTGGCGATGGCGATGATTTAATCACTGGCGGTGGCGGTGCTGATACGATTTATGGTGGCAGTGGTGATGACAATATTTATTCTAATCGTTTAAGCGGCGTACCTTATAGAAAAAGCGATGACGATGTGTGGTCAACCAATAATAAAAATTATGTGTCTACCATTGTTCAAGGTGCAACTTGGGGGATTTATAGCACCACAAGCGGTGTGAATATTGTAGATGGCGTGGGCAATAATGTGAATGATGTTACCAAACTGGGTGATGTGCTTTATGGCGGCAGCGGCAATGATGATATTATTGGTGGCAATCGTAATGATGTCATTTATGGTGATGAATTAGACAGTATCAATACTCAATCCACAAAAGACGGCAATGATTCTCTATATGGCATGGGTGGTGATGATTTAATTTATGGCAACGGTGGCGATGATTTCATTTATGGTGATGGCAAAGCAGACAATGCTTCAAAAGGCATTTTCCAATATTCAGCAATCAGCGAACACGGCAACGATATTATTTATTCAGGCAGCGGTGATGATAGTGTTTATGGCAACGCTGGCGATGATATGATTTTTGGCGAAGACGGTGATGACTGGATAAGTGGCGACTTTAATAATACAGTAGTATCTACCCAATTTGCAGATGATAACGGTGATGATTATATTGATGGCGGTAACGGTAATGATGAAATTCACG
>JAFSQZ010000133.1 GCA_017446355.1 Neisseriaceae bacterium | reverse complement strand
CTTGAACCTTCTACGCAAACTTTATTGGATACGCTGCCTGAACAAGGCATCACAACATTAGACGTATTTTGTCCTGGTTTTGTTGCCGATTGTTTGGAAACTTTGGAAGAAATCGCCATTACAGGTAAACAACAATTTCTTGATGCAGGTGGCAAACAATTTCACTACATTCCTTGTTTAAACGCCAACTCGGAATGGATTAACGCACTAGCAGAACTTATTTTAACCAATATTCAAGATTGGTTGCCGTCAAAAGATGCAGCCTGAAAGAAGACAATGACCTATAAAATTAACGTATTACCCAGTCGAACTGAATTCAATAGCGAAGAACAACAATCCTTGTTATCCGCCGCACTTTCACAAGGCATTAACTTGCCACACGCTTGTCAAAATGGCGTATGTGGTCAATGCGTTGCCACTTTGCGTTCAGGCAGCGTCAAACCAGTGGACAATACAAACGCACTTGCCTTAACGGAAAATGATGTTCAGGCAGGCAAAATATTACTGTGTTGTTGCCAAGCGGATAGTGATGTTACCCTTGATATGCCATCGTTTGCAGGCACGAAAAATCAACACATACGCACAATGCCTGCAAAAATCACCGATTTAAATATTTATCACGAAGTCGCCATTATGCGTCTTGCTTTGCCCAAAGCGCCGCCATTCGTTTTTTACGCAGGACAATATGTTGATTTTTTACTCAAAGAAGGCAATAGAAGTTATTCCATTGCTAGCAATCCCGAGCAAACACAACAATTAGAATTCCATATTAAACGGCGCGAAAACGGTTTGTTTTCCAGTCAATTATTTGACGGACGTTTAAAAGTTGGCAGCATTATTCGCTTGCGTGGTGCAATGGGTAGTTTTATCTTAAATACCAATAATAACCCCCTTATTTTGGTGGCAACTGGCACAGGATACGCCCCCATCAAAGCCATACTGCATCAACTTGTCAACGAACAAAGTACACGCGCTATTCATTTTTATTATGGCAACCGCTATACCAATGATTTTTATGACGATGCTGCCTTAAAAGAATTATTAGACAAGTTACCCAATGCACAGTACACGCCAGTTTTATCCAGACCTGATGCCACTTGGCAAGGCAAAAAAGGCTATGTTACCGAACACATTTTGGCAGATTATGCTGATTTGAGTGCATATGAAGTGTATGCCTGTGGGCTGCCTGAAATGGTGTTAAGTTGCAAAACTGCGTTAACCCAACACGCCAAGCTGCCTGAAAATGCTTTTTTTAGTGATGCATTTACAGCAAGTCAGGCTGTCTGAAATATTTCAAAATTTCTGTCATTGCGAGACTTGACGATAGTCAAGTCGTGGCAATCTTCTGATTTAATCTGTGTCATTGCTATTTATCAATCAAAGTTTGTTCTCCGTAGTTGGGAGATTGCCACGCCTTGAACTGCGTTCAAGTCTTGCAATGAGCGTGTCTTTTTTAGTTTCGCTTGGCTCGCAGAAACTTGTTTTTATTTCATCAAAACTTCGTTTTCAGGCTGCCTGAAAACTTTCAAAATTTCTGTCATTGCGAGACTTGACGATAGTCAAGTCGTGG
>JAFSQZ010000132.1 GCA_017446355.1 Neisseriaceae bacterium | reverse complement strand
ATGACGATAATGCCAAGCACTGCCATAAAGTGCTGGCAACCAAATCGCTGGGGCAATTTTACCAATGCGCTGTAATTGTTCAGCAAACACACGTTGTTTCATCGCTACTTGCGCACTGCTTTCAATGTGTTGTAACGTACAACCTCCACATTGTTGATAATGTATGCAGGCAGCTTTTACGCGACAGCTAGATGGTTTTAAAATCGCTTCCGTGGTCGCTATGTCAAAAGAACGCTTGCTTTGCACAATTTTTGCCAACACGGTTTCTTGTGGCAAAGCATTGTCTACAAACACCGTTTTACCTTGATGTCGCGCAACACCTCGTCCTTCGTAATCCAAAGCATTTATTAAAAGTTGTATTTTTGCATTCATAAACAACAACATCACAATAAATAAAACATTGTACGTTATTTTATAGTAAAATCACCGCCATTTTTTGGTTGCTTTAAATATCTTTGAATAAAAATGAAACGCTTTTTTTTAGGATTGTATTTATTTAGTTTGTCTGTTTGGTCGTTTGCAGCGCAAACCACTCCTGTTCCTGATGTCGCACCATTGGCTGAAGGACAACACATTGTTATCAATATTCCACAACAACGCCTGTTTTTTTATCAAGACGGTAAGTTGCAAAAAATTTATTTGATTGCCGTTGGTAAAGCAAAAACGCAAACCACTTTGGGAAGACATAAAATTGGCGCAAAAGCGTTTAATCCAACTTGGCATATTCCGCTTTCTATTCAAAAAGAACGTGGTGATGGCATTACAAGCGTTCCACCTGGTCCAAAAAATCCATTGGGTCCTGTGTTTGTCCGCTTGGGAAACCCTAGTTTAGGATTAGGCATTCACGGCACCAATGCGCCTTCTAGTGTACCAGGTGTGCGCAGTCATGGTTGTATCCGTATGAAATCGCCTGATGCACTCACATTTGCTAAATCTGTACACACAGGTGCTATTGCTGATGTAAGCTACGAATTGGCTGCCTTAAACCAAGATAGCGCAGGACAGTTGTGGTTAGCAGTATTCAAAGATCCTTACGGCAAAAACAATTTGCGCAAAAATCAATTAAAAGCTGCTATCAATAGCTGGGCAAGCGCGAATAATGTAACTATTTCTGCGAAAAAAGTTAACCAAATTATTCAAGCCAAGCGCGGTGTTCCTGTTTGTTTAAGTTGCAGCGGTTCAAAAAACAAAATTCAAGGTAATTTAAAATCCATCGCTTGGAACAGCGGTTCTCATCAATTAACACTTGCAGAAGGTGGCTCTTATACACCTGTTCAAACCCCTGTTGAAGATGAAATATTGTTAGAGGGAAGTGAGATTGAAGTCGATGTTGATATAGAAGCTGAATTAGATCGTTTTCAAGGCACTTCTGTTTTTGATTAAACGGTAAAATAGGAAATTTAACACTATGAAAAATAGACATATTTCTCTATTAACTTTATTTTTAACCTGTGTGGCTATGCCAGTTTATGCCAATAAACTTATTGAGTACAACCCCAAAGACATCGCTTCACCTGATGCACAGGTTATTGTAAACACCAGCACAGCAGAAATTTGCTTATCCGATACGCAACAGTGTTTTCCAACATTGATTGGTCCTACTACTCCTTTAGGCGTGTATAACCTAACTTTATATACTACACATAAAAAGGGTTATGGTGGCGACATTTTAGGGTTTAAAATTCAAGGCGACTTTATTTTTGCTTTGCATCGTGTATGGTTAGGTAAACCGTCTGAACGACGTTTAGAGCGTCTACGCTCTGCCACTCCTGCGGATAATCATATTACCAATGGCTGTATCAATGTGGAAAATGAAGTATATGATTTAATCAAAAGCAGATATTATAGAACCATTAAAATTATTTAAAATGTTTGTTGAACTTGTTTACAACACATCAATACTCCCCAAACAACACAAGGCGAACATTCCATTCGCCTTGTTCTATTGTTGATTATGACGACTAAAACACTTATTTCTTTACGTTTGGCAAAACTGGCTTGGCTTGCCCTTATTGTGTTAACGCTGATTTGGGACGGCTATTTCTCACCTTTAAATACTGGTCGCTGGCTTTTGGTTATCAAATTACTACCACTTTGTTTACCCTTGCGTGGTATTCTTCAAGGTAAACGCTATACTTACCAATACAGCTCTATGTTGATTTTGGCTTATTTCTGTGAAGGCATTATGCGTTTGTTTGACATACACGTCATCAGTCGCCTTTTTGCTGCCACAGAAATTATGCTTTGCCTTGTTTTTTTCGCCACTTGCTTATATTACATCAAACACAGTAAGCAACACATCAACTAAAATAGCGTCTTAATACTGATTCAAACACTTTTCAGGCTGCCTGAATACAATCAATAAAGGATTTGTATGTTAAAACAACGCATCATTACCGCTTTAATTTTATTACCCATTATGATTTATATGCTGTTTTTTTCAGGCAGCACATTATGGGCAGCATTTAGCTCCTTAATTTGTTTGCTCGGTTTATGGGAATACACGCGCTTGGCAAAAACACCTTATCCATATACTTATTTAACCTGCATTGGTGTGTTTTTCCTATTTGCTTTTTTAGGTGCTTGGCAATTACCCAACATCGCTTGGTATCTGGTATTGGCTTTTTGGTTAATATTGATGCCACTATGGCTTTATCATAAATGGTATGTTCAAGAACAATGGTCGCGATTATTGGGCATTATGTTGTTTATTCCCTTTTGGTTTGCTTTATTAAAATTACGCATTGCACCTGATGTATGGACAACCACTCATCAAAATGCTCCCAATCCCAATATTACTTTATTGATGGTAATGATGATGGTATGGATTGCCGATTCAGCTGCTTATTTTGTTGGTCGCGCTATTGGTCAACACAAATTAGCACCTGTTATCAGTCCCAAAAAAAGCTGGGAAGGCATGGCAGGTGGTTGGCTTGCTGTATTACTGTTCACTTTATTTGTACAACATTATTTTATTGGTTTTTCATGGTGGGCATTGTTGCTACTGGCAAGTGTATT
>JAFSQZ010000131.1 GCA_017446355.1 Neisseriaceae bacterium | reverse complement strand
GTTTCAGGCAGCATTAAACAGTTGAATACCAAAACGCATTGGGTGTTGATGAGCGTGTTGATATTGCAACTTATTATGGTGATGGTGTTTTTGTTGAAAGTTTTATAAGGAAAAAATCATGGCATACCTAAACAAAACAATTCTGATGGGTAATTTGGGTTGTAACCCTGATGTTGGTTATTTTGCGGATAATACGCCTCGTTGTCGTTTTACCATAGCGACTAAAAAGACTTGGAAAGACCCAAACGGCAACAGTCAAGAGAAAACCACTTGGCATTCGGTTGTATTTACTGGCGATATTGTTACTCGCTATATCGAGCCGTATATTGGCGTGGGTGATTTGGTGTTGATTGAGGGCGAAATCAACAATTACACTTTCATTCGCAAAGATAATGGAATGACGCAATCCGTTTCTGAAATTGTCGGTCAAAAAATTCAGTTGGTGATTAAGCGTGGCAATAAGTCAGATACGGCAGATGCACAAGAGACGCAAGAAGATAATGATGATGATGATGATATGCCGTATTAAACAGTTTTGACGCAAAGTGTTGTGAAATTACGGTCGTTTTAACGGCGTTAGCCTATAAGGTATAATTCAAGAAAAAACAAACATCAAT
Organism: Neisseriaceae bacterium; assembly: GCA_017446355.1. Lineage (GTDB taxonomy): Bacteria > Pseudomonadota > Gammaproteobacteria > Burkholderiales > Neisseriaceae > RGIG3394. The sequence goes on along the minus strand of JAFSQZ010000131.1, from coordinate 1,364 downwards.
GAATGATGTTTTAAACGGAGTAGGAAAATGACATTTAGCCGTGCAGAATTAGACAGGCATGGTAAGGTTTTTCTTGAAGAAAACCCAAGTAAAGCCGACCGTGATGATGCATTGGATATGTTGTCCGAATGGCGGAAATTGCATTACATTCCAATGAATACCTTACAAGCCAATTTGCGTAAAAAGTGTGAACGGCTTAATCTTAAAAACTACATTATCGCCCAACGCATCAAACGCTTGCCGTCTATTGTTACCAAACTATCTCGCTTTCCTGATATGAGATTGTCAAGAATGCAAGATATTGGCGGTTTGCGGATTATTTTGCCATCTATTAAAAATGTGTATGACTTGCACAATGCGTATATGAAACAACGCAAAACTAAGCATACTTTAATTCTGCCGCCGAAAGATTATATTAAAGAGCCCAAAGCAGATGGTTATCGCAGTTTGCACCAAGTATTTAAATATCAAAATGCTGAAAAACCTGAATTGGACGGATTACGCATTGAATTACAAATTCGTACCAAACTTCAACACGCTTGGGCAACGGCTGTGGAAACATTAGGTGTCATTGAACAATCGCCATTCAAAACAGGTGGTGGAGATGAAAAATATCGCCGTTTTTTTGTATTGTGTTCGGCTTTATTTGCCATCCAAGAAAAAACCACATTGCCGCCTAATGTAGGGAATGATGAACACATGATTAAAAATGAGTTTAATCAGTTATTAAATGAGTTAAAAATCATTGACAAACTGCAAGGCATCACAGCATTAACCAAGCATATTGAAAACACCACTGATTACATGGATTGGTATGTTTTGATTTTCAATTATGCTGAAAGAAGAATTAGACCGATTGGCTTTTCCAAAGAACAATTTGATATGGCACAGGAACTTTACACTTTGCAAGAAAGAAAAAACACGCCTAATTCGGATGTTGTTCTGTTTTCTTCGGATAGTTTTAAGGAATTGAAAAAAGCCTATCCCAATTATTTTTTGGACACCACTTATTTCGTGCGAGAAATTTGGCAGTATAGATAATATTCAAAACTATTTTCAGGCAGCCTGAACCCCTACATGGGAAATGTTTTCAGGTTGCCTTTTTTATTGGAGTAAAAATGTTTCAAACGATTGGACAAGTTGTGCGACCGATTGTTGTACCAAGTATTGATGAGCGAGTGAACAAAATGGCAGAAGACGCTGCTCGTTGTGGAGTGCCATTTGATAGAGAAGCGATGAAAGCCAAAATGCTTGAAGCCGATGCGTTTATTGCACAGCAAGATGACTTCAAAAAGAAAGCAAATGACGAATTCAAAAACAAAATCAAAAAGATGCAGGAACGCACGCCTGAACGCTTTTTGGCG
>JAFSQZ010000130.1 GCA_017446355.1 Neisseriaceae bacterium | reverse complement strand
TATTTGGTGCGTTCTTCGTACTGGGGAGATTGCCACGCCTGATTTTATCAGGCTCGCAATGACAGGCGTTTTTTCAGGCTGCCTGAAAGATTTGAAAAAGAAAGTTAAGCAGTTATGCTTGTTTGCTGTTTGCTGTTTGCACATTATTATACCTTAAATGAAACATTTTATCAATCCAATCTTGTTGAAAATATTAAGAAAAGTGGTTTTTACCAATAAAAACCAAACCCAGTTTCAGGCTGCCTGAAATGAGAGAAGTATAACAAAAAATGATTTTATGCTAAAAAAATCATTAAATGGAATTTTGGGAAGTGTTGTAAAAAAGTGTAAACGATGTTGAGTATGCAGTTAAAAGTAATTTGGGGTAAATCTACGTCAACCTAAAATTTTAGCTTTGTAGAGTGGGCTCAATTTTCTGTTCTGTTTGGTTTTTGTGTGCATAATACGTTTTTATCCACACATTTGGAAAGATACAAGGGTGGGTATTTATACCTACGCGGTAAGGCGTTAAACAGTTTTAAACGCGTGGGCAACAAGTTGCCCATTCTACGCATAACAGAGTTTAAGAGATTGCCACTGTTTGCTTTTGCAAACTTCGTCATGACGTTGTTTATTTTAGACTGTCTGAAAAGGGTGTGTGTGTTAGAATAAGCAGATTTTTATTATTGAGTTTTTACCATGTCTTTTACTGCTCGCCCAGCTCTTTTAGCTTTAATCTTATCTGCTTTGTTTACCAGTCCTGCTGGTTTTGCACAGAATCAAGAACAAGAAGACGAACAAGAGCAATCAGCACAATTGGCTGTTCAATATCCTGTTGATATTCAGGTGGATAATGTAGAGATTAAGAAAATGCTTACTGAACATTTGCCACTTTTAGCGCATCAAAAGAAAGTGGTATTAGACGATGAACAAATCGCGTATTTGGCAGAAACCACGCCAAAAGCTGTACAAAATATGGTGCGCACCGAAGGGTATTTTAATAGTCAAGTCAGTGTGCAACCGCAAGGCAAAGGTTATCAAGTACGTGTTGATTTGGGCGAACAAACCAAAATTGATAATGTGTCGGTGGCGTTATTGGGTGATATCTTAATGGACGATGATTTGGCACTTTACTATAAAGATGCTTTTGCCAATTGGTCGCAACCTGTTGGTGATGCGTTTAAACAAGATAATTGGAGTAGCTCAAAAGCATCTGTACTTTCTGCGGTTACCCGTAAAAAATATCCTTTGGCAAAATTGGTACACACTCAAGCCACCATCAATCCGCAAACCAAAAAAGCAGAATTAAGTGTTAATGTGGAAAGTGAACGTCCAATTTATTTTGGTGCGTTGAATATTTCAGGCAGCCAACGTTATGATAATTCTGTGGCAGAAGGTTTGGCACAGTTCAAAACAGGTGATGCTTACGATTTAGACAAACTTTTGGATTATCAACAAGCTTTAGAACAAGATAGTCATTATTCTGGTGCATCGGTGCAAGCGGATTTTGAGCAAATACAAGATGACAAAGTACCTATTAACGTAGTGGTTTCCGAAGCAAAACGCCATAAAGTAGAAGCAGGTTTGCGTTACGATTCAGAATACGGCGTGGGTGGTTCATTGGGTTATGACTACTATAATTTGTTTAATCGCGGTTATATCGGTTCTGTTTATTTTGATGCGGATAAATATCAAACCAGTGTTGCAGTTGGTATCAGTCAACCACGTCAAAGCAATGGACATTATTGGACAAGTAATGTTGCTTATAAACGCGACAAAACACAATCATTGGAAACCCAAACCATCAGTAGCGGTTTGTGGTATGTGCGCGACAGTAACAATATTGAAGCACGTTATGGCATTGAGTTTGTGGGTGAAGACACTAAATTGCCCAAAGACAATATTAACTTGGGACACAGTTATGCCACAATGCTCACGGCATCTTGGCGGCGACAAAACATCAATACTCAACTTCGTCCGAAAAATGGCTATTATTTTGACGGTAAAATTGGCACAACTCTTGGTAAAATGCTCTCTTCGTCAATGATGGCGCGGATTTACGGACACGCTGGTTATTTTTTCACACCTGAAAACGAAAAAATTGGCACATTCATTGCACGTAGCGCATTGGGATATGTGTACACCAAAGATGATATTTTGGGTGGTAACGTACCATCTAGTTTAATGTTCCGCACAGGTGGCTCAACATCGGTGCGCGGCTATGAGTTAAACAGCATTGGACAAAACGTTTTTTATAGCAATACGGTTTATCCTGATCGTGCAATGGCAGTGATTAGTGGCGAATATCAATACCCCTTTAAAAAAGATTGGTCTATTGCGGTGTTTCACGATATGGGTGGCACAGCAAGAAAATTTCAAGACATTTCATGGCGACACGGTACAGGTTTAGGTTTGCGTTGGTTTAGCCCAATTGCCCCTTTTTCGTTTGACATTGCCTACGGTCATCACGATAAAAAACTTCGTTGGCACATTAGTTTAGGCACACGTTTTTAATATTCAGGCAGCCTGAACACCATAAAAAAGCAATACAATATGAGCAACACTTCTTCACAAAACGTAACAGAACAAACACCTGAAAACAACAATACACCCAAACCCAAACGCCGTTTTTGGCGCAAGGTAAGAATGAGCGTGTTGGCATTTTTGGTGTTGTTTTTTGTTTTTTTCGTGTGGCTCATCAGCACCAATAGTGGTTTAAGATTTGCCGTGTTGCAGTTGCCCAAACTAGGAAAAACACACATCACCACGCGCACGCTTTCAGGCAGCATTTTGTCTGGTTTTCAAGGCGACAGCATTCGTGTTGAAAACGAAGCGATTAATCTTGACATCAGCGAAGTCGTCTTCGCTTGGCAAGCACGCGAACTTTGGCAAAGACATTTACACATCAATGAAATTCGTGTCGGCGATGTCCTTATTGAAAGTAAATCCACACCACCCAAAGAACACCCACCACTGAAACAACCAAAATCATTAAAGCTGCCTTTATACATCAGTGTAGATAAAATTAAAGTAGGCAGTATTCAGTTGGTATCACAAAAACCCAATCAAACACCCACTGAAATTTTAGACAGTATTCAGGCGGCTTTTAACTACAATCTACAACGTTATCAACTGCGTTTATTGTCTGTGCAAAACAGCTGGTCAAATAGCGAAGGCACAGTAACGCTTCATAGCGACACACCTTTTGCGTTACAAGGCAAAATCAGCAGTAAAGGTATGTTAGATGATGTCGCTATTGACAACGCACTCACGCTTTCAGGCAGCCTGAATGATGTTAAACTCAACGGTACACTCACAGGCAAAAGCATTAGTCTTAATGCTGATGCACAATTTCGTCCATTCGCGCCTTTATTAAACGAAAAAATTGACCATATTTTATTCACAGGCAACAACATTAACCCACGCGCCTTTAATCCCAAATTACCCAAAGCACAATTAACATTCAATATCCACGCCAAACCTGAATTGATGGACAACCAAAATCAACTTTCAGGCAGCATTGATGTGTTGAATACGCGTCCTCAATGGTTTGACCAGCAAGGCATTGCCATCAAAACCATTCAAGGGCAATTTGTGATTGACGACCACAACATCGCTCATTTGCAACCATTAGACATCGCCTTGATGCAACAAGGAAAAGTATTGACCAATGGTGAAATCAATATTGGTAAACAAACACTTAATCTAAAAACACAAGTCAAACAACTTACCAGTCAAGACTTAATCAGCAGAAAAATCATTGGAGAAGTCAATGGTGATGTATTAACCAAAAACACGTTTCAACAACCCCAAATCAGTTGGTTACTCAACACAGGTCGCGCCAATGTTTCAGGCAGCCTAGACATTTATACCGACACCAAAAATCAACAACGCACATTATTGCTTAAAAATGGCAAAATCTTGCCACAAAACGGCGGAGAAATGCTGGTTTCAGGCAGCTATGAACTCTTTCAAAATCAAAAAATCACCGCCAAAATCAACAGCAAACAATTTAACCCAGCAAAACTTTATCCTGATTTCCCAGACGGTAGCGTCAATGGAGAAATCACATTAGACGCGTTAGCTGCCTTACAACAATACCGTGCCAATATTCAATTTTCGCCATCACAATTATCAGGTGCATCACTTTCAGGCAGCGGTAAAATCGTTTACGAAAACGGACATTTAAGCCAAGCCGACAACAATATTATTTTGGGGGCAAACACCTTGCGCAGCAAAGGCGCGTTTGGAAAAAAAGGCGACACACTCACCCTAGACATTAACGCACCAGAATTAAGCCGTTTCGGTTTCGGAATACAAGGCGCGTTGCAAGCCAAAGGCACGCTCACTTCCATTGCCGATTCGTTCACGCAATTAGATGCCAAACTTTCAGGCAGCGCACAACAATTCGCCTTTAACCAACTTGTTAAAATTAACCAGCTAGACTTTAATGTACTGGCATCGCCAGACCCAAGCCGTCCACTTAACATCAACGCCAAAGGCAAAGGTATTCAAATTTCAGGTAGCGATATAGACCAGCTTGATGCCGTTTTAGCAGGCACTTTGCGCCAACACAGTTTAAATGCCAGCAGCAGCCTGAAAATTGACAACAAACCCCTTTCCATTCAAGCCAATGCACAAGGCGGTTTAAACGACCAACAACAATGGCAAGGACAAATCAGTACCTTAAATTTAGTAGGTGCATTAGATTTAAAACTGCTTACGCCATTTCGTTTAGAAGCAGGTGCAAAACGCGTTGCACTTACTGCCAGTCGTTGGCAAGCCTTATTGGGTAATCTCTCATTAGAGCATTTAATTTGGGACAAACAAAATGGTTTAACCAGTAAAGGTCGTGCAGACAATTTACACCTAGAACAATTGCACAACTTTTACCAACCACCCATCAAACACGATTTGGTCTTATCAGGCGACTGGGATTTGCGCTACAACCAAAGCCCTAGCGGTTACTTAAATATTTATCAACAAAGCGGCGATATTGTTTTACCAGACGAACGCAACACCACACTGTTATTAAAACAACTGGTGCTCAACAGCCAATTAAACAGCAACGGCATCACCAACAAAATCAGTGGACAAACACGTTATGGCAAAGTATCAGGCAACGTCAATATTTTGCAAACGTTTGGCAAACCCTTTGCGCAAGCACCTTTATCAGGGCAAATTAGCGTAGTCAGTGAAAACCTAGACACTTTACGCAGTTTCCTACCGATTGGACAAACATTAAGCGGACAACTCAATGGCGACATCAAACTATCAGGTCGCTTAAACGACCCCCAACTTTCAGGCAGCATCACAGGGGAGCAACTCAATTATCGTCATCGTGAAATAGGCATCGTATTAGCCGATGGCACATTACGCTCGCACCTTGATGGACAAAAATGGGTGGTAGACGCGCTCACATTCAAACGCAAAAACGGCACGGTTACGCTTACAGGCACAGCGGCTTATCGTAACAACAATCCTGATGTACAAGCCCAAATCCGCTTTAATGCTTATCCTATTTTGGATCAGGTTAATCGCTATTTAGCCGTGTCAGGACAAAGTGATGTTACTTATACCAACAACGGAATGCTGCTTTCAGGCAGCCTGAAAACCGATGAAGGTCGTTTCGGTTTTCAAGACAGCTCCGCGCCCAGTTTAAGTGATGATGTAGTGGTACTCGGTGAAGAAAAAGAAGTAAAAACAGAAACCATGCCTTTTCACCTAGATTTAGATTTTGATTTAAACGACAAATTCTTATTCAGCGGACAAGGTTTAAATGTTACACTCGGTGGCAAACTCAATGTCAAAGCCAAACCCAACACGCCATTCACCGCCACAGGCAGCGTTAAAGTCATTGATGGACGCTACAAAGCCTATGGACAAGACTTGGTCATCAAAAAAGGCATTATTTCCTTTGTTGGTCCCTTAACCAACCCCAATCTCAATATTCGCGCAGAAAGACGCGCATCTATGGTAGGTGCTGGTGTAGAAGTATTAGGCAATTTAAACCAACCTCGTGTAAACTTGGTTGCCAACGAACCCATGAGTGAAAAAGACAAACTCTCGTGGCTGATTTTAAACCGTGCCAGCAGCGGTAGCGACACCGATGAAGCCGCGCTTTCTGCTGTTGCAGGCGCGTTTTTGGCAGGTTCTATCAATGATAAAATTGGTTTAGTAGACGATTTTGGCTTAACCAGTCAACAAACACGAAACAAACAAACAGGCGAAATGAACCCCGCCCAACAAGTTTTAACCTTTGGCAAACAACTCACACACAACCTTTATTTAGGTTATGAAGCAGGTTTAGAAACCGCCAGCCAATCGGTGAAATTAGTGTATCAACTATCGCGTTCATTCCAAGCC
>JAFSQZ010000129.1 GCA_017446355.1 Neisseriaceae bacterium | reverse complement strand
GTTTGGTGGGCAGATAAAGCTTTAACCAAATAAGCCACCTGATATTTAACCCAAAACTTTTACAAAAACCGTTTTTTCCGTTTCTCAAAATACCCATAAGAAAAACCGCCAACTTTATTTCTAAACAGATAAAGTTAGCGGTTTAACGATACACTTTCAGGCAGCATTTCAAATAATTTAATGCTGCCTGAAATCAATAATGATTACAGCAAGTTTTGAATAGCACTGCGTTCGCCTTCTAATTCTGCCAATGTTGCATCAATGCGTTTTTGGCTGAATTCATCAATAGGCAAATCTTTGATGATTTGATAGCGACCGTTTTCACAAGTTACAGGGAAACCGAACATAACGCCTTCTGGAATACCATAAGAGCCGTCAGATGGAACACCCATAGTTACCCATTGACCATTAGTACCTAAAACCCAATCGCGAATGTGTTCAATGGCTGCATTAGCGGCAGAAGCAGCAGAAGATAAACCACGTGCTTCAATGATTTCAGCACCACGTTTACCTACTTTTGGCAAGAATACATTTGCATTCCATTCTTCATCGTTAATCATTTCTTTTACGCTTGCGCCATTGATGGTAGCGAAACGGTAGTCAGCATACATACTGGGTGAGTGGTTGCCCCAAACACACATTTTTTCAATGTCTGCCACAGCTTTGCCTGTTTTTTCAGCCAATTGGCTTAATGCGCGGTTGTGGTCTAAACGTAACATTGCAGTGAAATTTTCAGCTGGCAAATCTGGTGCTGATTTCATCGCAATGTAAGCGTTGGTATTAGCTGGATTACCCACTACCAAAACTTTAACGTTACGGTCAGCAACTTTATTTAAGGCAGCACCTTGAACGGTGAAAATTTGTGCATTGGCTTGTAATAAGTCAGCACGTTCCATACCTGGACCACGTGGGCGAGCACCTACCAAAATAGCAATTTGTGTATCTTTGAATGCCACCTCAGGATCGTCAGAGCAAGACATACCTGCTAATAAAGGGAATGCACAGTCTTGCAATTCCATCATCACGCCTTTAACGGCATTTTGTGCTTGTGGCAAGTCAAGTAATTGCAAAATCACAGGTTGATCTTTACCAAGCATTTCGCCTGATGCAATGCGGAAAAGCATTGCGTAACCAATTTGACCAGCTGCACCTGTAACTGTAACGCGGATAGGTTGTTTCATTTTTTGTTCTCCGATGTACGTTTCAAACAAATAGACAAAATAAGTGCTGTTTAAAAAACAGCATACGTGTAGAAGTTGTGAATATTGCGCAATCTTCTGTTAAAAGTAAAACAAAACACTTTGTTTAAGAAAGCACCTTGTGCGTCCGCTATGATACCATAAACTTTTGGGTTAACGTAGACCAGTGTAAAAATATGTTGTTTGCTTTTACATTGTCATTTGTCATTCACTTCTCAAACCAGTAACACTTTCTTGCCTATTTTTCCACTGCTTTTTATTTTCAACACGCTTCACGCAAAATTCAGGCAGTCTGAAACTTTACATATAATATTTACACCAGAACCAATGGTCTGATAATTGTTTTTTTAATATTGTGCTGTTTTGTTCTCGATTGAAATTTGTTTTCTTGTCTTCGCAATAGTAAATGACATCGGCAATATATCCTTTTTTACTAATATAGACACAATTTTCATGATCAACACCAGCAACACTAAAACCTTTATCCAGCAAAAAAGGATATTGTTTTATATCAACTAACTGATTGTTATTTTTAAATTTTTTTACCGCTTGGATAAGTTCTGGCATTTGTTGCCAGTTTATCACTTCTCGCATTTCTTTTTCGCTTTGAGCATCGCGGTATTGCATAAATCCATATGTGGCAACGATTATTGCCGATAACAGACAAACAAGTATTAACCATTTCTTTTTCATTGCTATACTCCAATTAGTTAAAAATCAATTATTTTCTACTGATAATTCTCTTTGCATTTCTTTCAAAATTGCATTTGATTCTGGAATCAAATGATCCGCTACTTTGCTTACCTGTGAAAAATAGTCTTGTTCAATCGGTTTTTCTTGACCATTTACCCATAAATGGGAATGATCCCTATCTGCCTGACCATTAACATAGCGAATTTTTTGCATAACGGTTTGATTTTGTTTAGGTTCTGTGAATATCAGTGTTGCTTCTTCAATCTGTTGATTGTTGTTATAAACACCAACAAATATCTCATCAAAAAAGCTTTTCATCATAATAGTGGTTTTAGATTTGTCGGCAAAATCAATATACAAAACACCGTAATCAGCAAGAAAATTCAGCATTTTGCCGTTTTTAAAATGCCCCCACTGTTGTATCTGTTGCTTTTCATCATACAAAATCCAAGCACCGTCATATCCCCAAGTATTGAAATTATTGCAATTTTTTTTCGCAACAATTAAGGGTTCGCTTTGTTTTTGGTTGGTATCCGCATAAAAATCTTGCACAGCACAATCACCTGCGGCAGTTTTGCCTAACACAATGCGATAAAAACCGCCTGCCACTTTTTTGCTTACCTGTGGGTTTTTTCCGTCTTTATTTTCTTTATCAAAAAAATACTTGGTTTTGCCATCTTTTTGGACAATTTGTGATTGTATATATTGGCGATTGCTGTCAATTTCTTGTTGCGATAAGGCTAATGACGGCAATTTCGGTATTTTGGGCATGGGTGTTTGTTGCGTTGTGCTTACCGATTGCGTTGTTGGTGTTTTGGTAGCAGAGCAAGCGGTAACCGAAAATAAAGCAACAGCCAATAGACTAATTATCCATTTGTTTTTTGAAAACATATTATTTCCTTCATTAAAAAGTGGTTAAGGCAAACTGAAAAGTTTTCAGGCTGCCTGAAAGGTTTGTTTATCCAAACCTGCGGTTTGGCGGTGGGTTAGAAACCCACCCTACAACTTTTATTTGTGCATAAAAATTTCCCATAAATCTCGTGGAATTAATTTTTCCATTGTTTTTTCATCTGGCACTTCAACATATCCCCATCTGCCACGACTTGTGTCCCAAGTAAGGACATTGATAACATAAGCATATTTTTGGCTTGGGTTGTTGTTTTTATAAAAATCAATGTCATGCCTATTGTGATTTCTATCTATATCATCTATCTCTTCAATCACTTTTGCAGCACAATATTGGTTCAGTTCTTTGGGAATAATTTTTGCTCTATGCCCATTGTCTAATTGAATACCGTATTTTTCAATCGCTTTTTTGCACGATAAACCAATATCATCATTAAAGTAATTACCATAGGCAAGGTAATAACTGATAATTTTATTTCTTTGTTTTTCACTTAAAAAATAATTGGTTGTATCTTGTTTTAACAAAACAGGTTTTTTGGGATTTTTAAGGTCGTATAAATCGCAAGCATCGCCATTTTTAAGACAAGATAAAAAGTATTTCTCATTGCCCCTATTGATATATTCTGAACCAAGTCCCATACCTGCAATCATTGGCATATTTTCTTTATCTAATAAAACCGCTTTTTGGGGATTGGTAATATCATAAATTTTGCAATAATCAATATGATTTTGATCATATTCCATCGTGCAGACTTGGAAATATTGTTTATTATCCTGATTAAAATACTGATACTTTTGGCTGTAATAGTTAATCTCATTTTCGCTTCTATATTTATAATCGTATTCAATAGACTGGCGAATATCTTGTTTTTGGCAATCTTCCCAATCGCTCTCGTTGCCAAAAGCGTGATCGCAAAACAGGTTTTCTAATTGTTTATTCAGTGCTGGCAGATTGGTTTGCACGATTTCAACATCGTAGTTTGTGTCGTGTTTGTAACTGACCACTTTGGCTTGCAAAGGGTTGTTTGCCGAAATATTTTCTGCCCATAAAAAAGTATCCAGCATTTCGCCGTCTTTAAAATGAGAGATGAGTTTTAACTGTTGCTTTTCATCATACAAAATCCAAGCACCGTCATATCCCCAAGTATTGAAATTATTGCAATCTTTTTTCGCAACAATTAAGGGTTCGCTGCGTTTTTGGTCGGTATCCGCATAAAAATCCTGCACAGCACAATCACCTGCGGCAGTTTTGCCTAATACAATGCGATAAAAACCGCCTGCCACTTTTTGCTTAACCAGTGTTTTGTCTTGCTTGAAAAAATACTTGGTTTTGCCGTCTTTTTGGACAATTTGTGATTTTATATATTGTTGGTTGCTGTCAATTTCTTGTTGCAATAAATCCAATGACGGCAATTTTGGCATTGGTGGCATTGTGGTTTCTTGGGTTTGTGTAATTTTTTGGAGCAATTCACAAGCGTGTTTCTGACCGCCATCACAGGCTTTTTTCCAAAATTCAGTGGCTTTGGCTTGGTATTCTTGCAGACCACTGCGAGAATAAGCACGATAGTAAAGCGAGCCAATATTCATACAAGCGTCTGCATCTTGCTTATGACAAGATTTTTCCCATAACTCGCTGGTTTTGGTATAAAACGCTTTGGATTTTGCATAAAACGCTTTGGATTTTTCTTTATCTTGAACGATGATTTCGCCTTGTTCATAAAATTGTCCAACGGCACGACAAGATGTTGGATTATTTTCAGCACAGGCTTTTTCATGAAGTTGAATAGTTTTTTGATACAACTGTTCCGCTTGTTCAAAAAGTTGAGCGGCTTCTGCGTAATTGCCATTGTTATAGGCTTCTTTTGCTTTACTCAAATCCAAATCGCTCAATTCTGATTTTGTTTTATGAGAAACTTGGCAAGCGGTTAGTAATGGCGTTGCAGCCAAAGCAAGGCAGGTAGTCAATAATAAAGATTTTAAGTTCATCTTGTTTATTCCGTTTAAGTTAAAAAGTTTTCAGGCAGCCTGAAAATGTTGCTGTCATTGCAAAATCCATTCTGTCATTGCGAGCCTTGCAACGCAAGGCGTGGCAATCTCCTTGCACGGAGAACAGATTTAATGTTTTCAGGCAGCCTGAAGATTGGATTTACCTAAACAATAAGGGGATTGCCACGCCGTTTTACGGCTCGCAATGACAGGTTATCTTTCAGGCAGCCTGAAATGATTTACTCACTCTTGCATTTTATTACAACCGTTTATTTTTCAGAAGTTACGCATTAAACTTGCACGGCATTCTTCAAAATAAATAGCGGCAGATTGTTCCACTTGTTTTTTCCATGCTTCACTTTTTACTTGTTGCAAGCGTTGTGCATAAGGGATTTTCAAAGCACTTTTCACGGCTTTATCTTCAAAATCCATTCGTGGCTTGAATAAAAAATCAACCACATCTTTATCTAACTTTTTCAATTCTTTTTCAGTATTGGTGCGAACCGCTTTATATGCCTTTTCATCTTTGGCAGTAAATAACTTTGTTGAGTAATCTACTGAAAATTCGGCATGCATCAGACAAATTTTGGCAATATCATCATTCAGTTCGTTAGTGTTGTATGTAACAACATTGTCTGCGTATGCCAAAGACGCATTCATTAAACAAGTGGCAGTCAAAAGATAGACCAAACATTTGCGTTTCATATTTTTACTCCGTTTAAGTTAACAATTTTTCAGGCAGCCTGAAACTTTATCATTCGTCATTTTGTCCGTGTAGGAAAACCGTCATTGCGAGCCGACAGACATTCGTTAGCGGTTTTACCGCTTACGACTATGTCGTTGCGAGAATGCGTAGCATTCGTGGCAATCACTACGCATTGACTATCGTCAAGTCTTATCATGACAGATATTTTTTCAGGCAGCCTGAAATATTTGCAAAACTCGTCATTTTGAGTTTTCCGTAAGGAAACAAAAAATCTTAATTGATTGTTTTATACAAAATTCTTCGCTTCCGCTCAAAATAACGAATTGTAAACAAATAGGGTTTTGCAAAGGTCTTAGGCTGAATTATTCTGCTTGTTGTCTTGTGGCCTGTTTGACGGCACGCACAATAAAATCGTTCAAACTTTGATGATTTTGCAAGGCCATTTTGGCAGCTTGTTTGTGCAAATCCGCACCCAAACGCACATTCAGGCTGCCTTTATAAGTTTTTTCAGGTTGCCAACCTTTCTCTTCGCATAATTGCAAATATTCATCAACGGCTTGTTCAAACATAGCTTTAATTTCTGTAATGCTTTCACCTGAATACGCAATATTTGCCTTGTTTGTATGCAAAACTCGTCCAACAAGGCAAGCGTCTTCTTCGCTGTATTCCACAGAACCTTCGTAACCTTTATATTTTAAAGTATTCATTTGATTTCTCCTGCGTTTTTTAATGCAGTAATGGCGATTTTTAGGGCATATCGTTTGACGATTTTTTCAGGGTGTGGCTCGTGCAGAAAAAAGACCGTTTGCGTTTTGGCGTGAAAAAATTTTCGTCCTGAACCACTGCCTGAATAAAGTTCAAAATTGTGTTTTTGCATAACAGACAGCAACTCGCCCCAAGAAAAATCTTTGAGCAAAGATAATATCATTGCAATTGTTTATCGGTTTTGCTCATAATCAAAATACTACGCTAATCAAAAAAAGAGCAACTAAAAATGAGTTGCAAAAATCTTTCAGGCTGCCTGAAACCTATCAATATTTGCTTTAAGAGTACTCTTAAAGGCGTGCTTGACAAAGCACGCCTGTCGCAAAAATATTCAAATTTTTAAAGGAAGTACTTTTTATGCACATCAATAAAAAACAAACCACTAAAAAAGTAGCAACAACGGCAAGCAAGGTTTTACGAGATAATCGTTTCAGTGAAGCAGCCAAATCTGTTGCAGGTAGTGCCTTATCGCAAACAAGAAATTCAACAAAAAGATAAATTTTATTTTTTCGCTGATTTCTTAAATTAAAGGAATATCAAAATGATAAACAAATTATTTTTCAGTGTAGTACTACTAATGTGTGCTACTTGTTATGCTGGTAACTGTGATTACTCTTGGCAATCAGAGAGTATAGGCAGAAATTGTGGTGAGCGTTCTAAATATACAGATTATAGCTCACAACGATCAAATGATTATATCTATCAACAACAAAGAGAGTGGGAAAGACAACAAAGAGAATTAGAACGACAACAAAGAGAACAAGAAAGGGCAATAGAACGACAACAAAGAGAAGCTGAACGCCAACAACGAGAATGGGAGCGAGAACAACGACAGCAACAAAGGCAATGGGAAAATCAACAGAATAATTATAGTTATCCATCTCCATATTTTCATTACTGAAACAAAATCGCCCTTTTCAGGGCGATTTTGTTATAAAGTCATCACTTTAACCCATGCAATTCCTGCACGCTATACACACTGGTTTTGTCTAAACTTTTCACGGCTTCGGCGACTGCTGCTCCGCCTGCGGTGGTGGTGGAGAGTGGAATTCTGCCGTTCAAAGCGTTGCGGCGTATGGCGTGGCTGTCTTTGATGGATTTTGCGTCGTTATTTACCGTATTCACTGCCATGGCGATTTCGCCGTTTTTCAGGGCATCAACAATGTGGGGTCTGCCTTCTCGCACTTTGTTGATTTTCTCGCACGCCAAGCCTGCGTTTTGTAAGAATGCGGCGGTGCCTTCGGTGGCACATAGGCTGTAT
>JAFSQZ010000128.1 GCA_017446355.1 Neisseriaceae bacterium | reverse complement strand
CGTAATGACAGTAGTTTTTGCGTTGCCATTCTTCGTAGTTATGGGATTGCCACGCTTGCTTTGCTTGCTCGCAATGAAAGTGTTTTTAGACAGTGCTTTTTCAGGCTGCCTGATACAGCATTCGGCAAAAGCCAATCTATTTCAAAAACTTCTGTATGTCCGCCCCTAATTTTAGCACTTTGGACATAATCGCCACAGGCAATTTAAGAATGTCGTTTGCCCACACCGACAGGGTTTGCACAAAATCGCGAGTTTCTTTAATGCGTTTTTGGGCGTTTTCGTTTTCCAACGCAAATTCAGGGCTAGCGATTAAATTATCTAAAAACGCCACTGTGGGTTGTAATTCGCGTTTCATTCGCTCTTCGGCAATGATTTTGAACAACGCCCACACATCAGAACTTGTGGCAAAATGCTCTCGCCTATCACCCATAATCGGCACAGTATGCACCAAACGCCAGTTTTGCAACTCTTTGATACTGTTGCTAACATTGGAACGAGCCACGCCCAGCGTTTCCACAATTTCTTCGGCATTCATTGGGCGACCGACAATAAACAGCAAAGCATGAATCTGTGCCATTGTGCGGTTCACCCCCCAGCGAGAACCCATCTCGCCCCAGTGTAAAATAAATTGTTCGGTCGTTGGATTCAGTTTCATAATGAGCGTATGTTATTTATTTTTGTTATTTCTGTCAAGAGAGAAATAATATTTTCAGGCTGCCTGAAAACTCATTTGCTCAAAACAAAGCTAAACAGTACAATACAGCCTGTTTAAATTTATTTGAATAATGGTTATGCCACGCAATATTCCTATTTTACTCACGTGGATGCGCATTTTGTTAATACCGTTTTTTACGGTGTTATTTTATTTGCCCCAAACTTGGCTACCTATTCACATTGTGAATATTGTGGCGGCAAGTATTTTCGCCATTGCCAGTATCACTGATTGGTTAGATGGTTATTTGGCAAGAAAGTGGAACCAAACTTCTGATTTTGGCGCGTTTTTGGATCCCGTTGCGGATAAATTGATGGTGGCGGTGGCTCTGATTTTATTGGTGAAATTGGATAGAACTTATGCCATCTTATCTATGATTATTATCGGACGAGAAATCACCATCTCTGCTTTGCGCGAGTGGATGGCGAAAAAAGGGAAAGATAAAAGCGTTGCTGTTGCCTATATTGGAAAATTGAAAACCACTGCGCAGATGATTGCTATTTTATTGTTGCTTTTGAATTTTAAGAATTTTTTTGGTATTAACTTTGCAGAATTGGGTAATTTATTGATGTTTGTTGCCGCCATTTTGACGATTTGGTCAATGTTTTATTATTTGAAAATGGCGTGGCAGGAATTTAAATAAGTTATTTTGTTCAGATAAGTTGTTTTACTCAACCACAAAATAAAGTATCCCTTGTCTTTTCAGGCAGGGGATACTTTGTTTTAATTTACCATTTGTTAGGGGCTGACGTAGATTAGCCCCAAATCTTTTTTTTAATGATTGGATTTTTCGCTTTACTTGCAAAACGTCTGTCAGTGTTTCAAAAAAGGTTTCAGGCTGCCTGAAATAATTTAAAAATTTCTGTTATTGCGAAAAAAACTTTCCGTCATTGCGAAGTTTGCGTAAGCAAACTGTAGCAATCTCCTGATTTAAACTGTTACCATCATTTATCAACAAAGTTTACTCTTTGTAGCAAAAAGATTGCCACGCCATCTTACAGATGGCTCGCAATGACAGATAAAATAACAGAAAGATTTTTTGCTGCGTTTAGAATAACGGTTTTATTTCAGGCAGCCTGAAAGGGTTGTAAAACTTATTGTTTTCGCTACCATCATTATTGTGAACGTAAGCAAAAAAATCTGTTATTAAACCGTATAATAAACAATGAATGAGTGAAATTTTTTAAGGTTTTAAAGGATACTTAACGATGAATAATATTCGCCCTTTTTTAAACCATCGTCCGCAACTTGCTGAAAATGTTTGGATAGATGATGGCGCGGTGGTGATTGGGAATGTGGTTTTGGCGGCGCATACTTCTGTGTGGGCTGGCGTGGTGATTCGTGCTGATGTGAACAGTATTTATATTGGTGCGCGTAGCAATATTCAGGATTTGTCTATGTTGCACGTTAGCCGAAAAACGGCTGATAAACCAATGGGTTCGCCTTTGGTGATTGGTGAAGATGTTACGGTGGGACATCAAGTCAGTTTGCATGGTTGCACGGTGGGTAATCGTGTGTTGATTGGCATAGGTTGTATTGTGTTAGATGATGCGGTGATTGAAGATGATGTGATTCTTGCAGCGGGTAGTTTGGTGCCACCACGCAAAACTTTAAAAAGTGGTTTTATGTATATGGGTTCACCCGCTAAAGCAGTGCGCGAATTAAGTGCAGCAGAAAAAAACAGTATTTTGGAAAACGCTCAACATTACCAACATTTAGCTAAACAACATCAACAAAGTTTTCAGGCAGCCTGAAAATAGATAGATGTTTGAAGTCATTATTTCATTAGAAACCTTTGTTAAACCTGATTGATGATTCGTTATTTTGAGCAAAATAATCATTTTTTATCAAGCAATTAAGATGAAATGATTGGTTTTGTAGACAACGATAAGTGATGAGGTTTGCAAAGGTTTTTTCCTGCCTGAAAACATAGCTATTCATCATTATGATTGATAATAGTTTTTAATTATCATATAATAAAGATTTTTTATTATTGATAATTGTTTTTAATAAGATTTGTCAACACATTGATTTTTATACTGTTGCCAGCACACTATTTATGGGTATCATCAAAATTGATTAAGAGGAAAACGTTATGCAAACGATGATGTTAAATGAGTTGTCAAATAATGTTGATGCACGCGTGCAAACTATTGATGATGCGAATTTGGCACAACGAATGTTGATGTTTGGTGTGAGAGTAGGAACTTTGCTGCGCGTGGTGCAACGCTCAAAAACACGTGGCGTGGTGATTTTGGTTGGCGGTTCACGAGTGGCTTTGGGAAAAGAAGCGGTTGATGTGATTCGTGTTTGTGTTGATTAGTTTTATTTTGATGCGTATTTGATTTGTT